>CAKQBM010000001.1 GCA_934216185.1 uncultured Streptococcus sp.
TCTTTGTCCGTGACAGAGAGTTTTTGCGTGGTAATCTAATTATTTTCAAGATAAAATTCAAAGCGTTCGCCTACATATTGACTTTTTACGTATTCAAAAGCTGTTCCATCTTCTAGGTAGGAAACCTGAGTTAAACCAAGAATAGCATGTCCTTTTTCAACTTCCAAATAGTGGGCAATTTTTTCCTTAGCAAGGCGAGCATAGATGGTTTGTTGAGATTTGCCTATACGGTAGCCGTGTTTTTGCAAGGTTTGGAAGAAATGACTGGTGATTTCTTCTTTTTTAAAGTCCTTAATGAATTTTTCAGGAATAGAAGCAACTTCATAAACCAGAGGAACTTGGTCGGCGTAGCGAACCCGCTCCATTCGGATAATATTTTCAGTAGGAGAAATTCCTAGCTTGGCAACTTCCTGCTCATTGGGAATGGTTTTTCTGTAGGAAATGAGTTGGCTAGAGGGAACTTTACCTTGGGATTTGACAATTTCAGTAAAACTGGTTGTTCCTCGCATCTTTTCTTGTACTCGAGTACTAGACACAAAGGTGCCACTTCCAACTCTGCGCTCCAGAACACCTTCTTCGACCAAGATGGAAATTGCTTGGCGGAGGGTCATGCGGCTGACCTCAAACTGCTCTGCTAAATCTCTTTCACTGGGAAGTCTCTCACCAATGGCCCAACGATGTTCGTCAATATCCTTTTTAATCTGATCATGGATTTTCATATAAGCGGGTAGCATATTTTTCACTTCATTTCTATCTTTTCTCTATTGTACCCCAATAAACTAGAAAAAGTCAAACTTGGCCTTGTTTAGTTGGTAATTCGCCCTTATTTGTGATAGAATATTGAAAAAAGATATTTCTTTTGAGAAAGGAAAAAGATGAGCAACATTTCAACTGATTTGCAAGATGTAGAAAAAATCATCGTATTGGACTATGGTAGCCAGTACAACCAGCTGATTTCACGCCGTATCCGTGAGATTGGTGTTTTTTCAGAACTAAAAAGTCATAAAATTTCAGCTGCTGAAGTTCGTGAAATCAATCCTGTAGGAATCATCCTTTCAGGTGGTCCAAATTCTGTATATGAAGATGGTTCATTTGATATTGACCCAGAAATCTTCGAATTGGGAATTCCTATTTTGGGAATCTGTTACGGTATGCAGTTATTGACCCATAAACTTGGAGGGAAAGTTGTCCCTGCAGCTGATGCTGGAAATCGTGAATACGGTCAATCAACTCTAACTCACACACCATCAGCGCTTTTTGAATCAACACCTGATGAACAAACTGTATTGATGAGCCATGGTGATGCTGTAACAGAGATTCCTGCTGACTTTGTTCGTACAGGTACATCAGCTGACTGTCCATACGCAGCCATCGAAAACCCAGATAAACACATTTACGGTATCCAATTCCACCCAGAAGTTCGCCATTCTGTTTACGGAAATGATATCCTTCGTAACTTTGCCCTTAACATCTGTAAAGCTAAAGGCGACTGGACAATGGATAACTTCATCGATATGCAGATCCAAAAAATTCGTGAAACCGTCGGTGATAAACGTGTCCTTCTTGGCCTATCAGGTGGGGTTGACTCTTCAGTTGTTGGAGTTCTTCTCCAAAAGGCTATTGGCGATCAATTGATCTGTATCTTCGTAGACCACGGTCTTCTTCGTAAAGGAGAAGCGGACCAAGTTATGGACATGCTTGGTGGTAAGTTTGGTTTGAATATCGTCAAAGCAGACGCTGCTAAACGTTTCCTTGACAAACTTGCTGGCGTTTCTGACCCTGAACAAAAACGTAAAATCATCGGTAACGAGTTTGTGTATGTATTTGACGACGAAGCAAGCAAGCTCAAAGATGTGAAATTCCTTGCTCAAGGAACTCTTTATACAGATGTTATCGAGTCTGGTACGGATACAGCTCAAACTATCAAGTCACACCATAACGTGGGTGGTCTTCCAGAAGACATGCAGTTTGAATTGATCGAACCACTCAACACTCTCTATAAAGACGAAGTTCGTGCCCTTGGTACGGAGCTTGGTATGCCAGACCACATCGTATGGCGCCAACCATTCCCAGGACCAGGACTTGCTATCCGTGTTATGGGTGAAATCACTGAAGAGAAACTTGAAACTGTTCGTGAGTCTGATGCTATCCTTCGTGAAGAAATTGCCAAAGCTGGTCTTGACCGCGATATCTGGCAATACTTCACAGTGAACACAGACGTTCGTTCAGTCGGCGTTATGGGTGACGGTCGTACTTATGACTACACAATTGCAATCCGTGCTATCACCTCTATCGATGGTATGACTGCTGATTTTGCCAAAATTCCATGGGAAGTCCTACAAAAAATCTCTGTACGTATCGTAAACGAAGTGGAGCATGTTAACCGTATCGTCTACGATATTACAAGTAAACCACCTGCAACAGTAGAGTGGGAATAATAGATAAGAGTAACTTAGGCTAAGAATTCTTGATGTAACAGCATTTTAATAACTGTAAAAAGTATTGAAATGATATAGATTGCTTTAACTTGTCTCCAAAGAAGCTCTTGAATTTGAGCTTCTTTTTCTATTTTATGGGTAAGAATTATAAATTTTTTGGATAATCATTAAAAGCTTTACCTGGAAGAGATTAAAGTTAATAGACTTGTTCGATGACTATTTGAAGCAAGATATCGAACAAGTTTAATGGTAATTTTGTTGACAATTCATAAATCAAATAATCGTCCATTAAGTTAAAAAAGGTGTTAGGAAAAAAATAATGAAAGTGCATTTTATACTACATGAGAGTTTTGAAGTCCCAGGTGCTTATCTAACTTGGGCTCAATCAAGAGGTCATGATATTGGAATAACTAAAGTTTATAAGGGAGAAACTTTACCCAAAACAGTTTCTGATATTGATTTTCTTATCATTATGGGAGGTCCGCAATCTCCTGATGAAGATAAAGAACATTTCCCTTATTATCATCCAAAAGAAGAAATTAGGCTTATTCGACAGGCAATAGAAGAAGATAAATATATTGTAGGTGTATGTTTGGGGGCACAACTACTGTCTGTAGCTTATGGGGGACAATATGAGCATAGTCCTGAAAGAGAAATAGGTGTGTATTCTATTAGGATGACTAGTCAGGGATTAACAGATAAACACCTCAAACATTTTGGTAGAGAGCTTTTAGTTGGTCACTGGCATGGTGATATGCCGGGATTGACAGACGAAGCGGTAATCCTTGCTACCAGTCAAGGTTGTCCACGACAGATCGTTCGCTTTAGCCCTAAACATTATGCTTTCCAAGTGCATTTAGAGTTTGATTTAGAAGCGATTGATTTATTGATTGCTGCTGATGGTGAAGAACGATTAAAAGAACAGAATAAAAAATTACCTTTTGTTCAATCACCTGAAGAATTACGTGGTAACGATTATTTTGAAATGAATGAAAAATTGCATAATTTTTTAGATTCGCTTACCAGTTAGAATTACAGGCAAACTGGATATTTTAGTTTGTGATTTTATGAAATATCAAAATCAAGAAAAGGTGAGTGAACGGTATAAAAAAATAAACACTCTTAGCTACAGGGTATCTGTGTTAAATTTCTAATTTGTAATGATTGACCACAGTACGATTTTCCACACATAGCTAGCTTTGTTTTACTGGACAAGCTGACTATATTGCTAAAAAACTAAATATGATTACTCACGTTGGGAATATTTTGTTATTTGATGCCCTTTCTTTGAATAGAATACTGAGCTTGAAAAAGGAGAATTAAAGCTGTGGAAATGGATGCGGTAGCTCAACACCACGTTGATGCTTATGCAATCATGATCCTTTTTGATAGTCTAGTCAATTCAGGTAAAGATTGAACTGCAGGAGAACCTTAAAATACCCTCACGGATATGATGAAGGTTGGTTTGGAAACCTTGATTGTAGAAAAAAGGAAAAATAAGGTTAGGAAAATTTATTTTGAGGAGAAATTTTATAGATTTTTAAACAATAAGACGCATAGTATCAAGCTTTTTCAAGTCTTGATACTATGCTCTTTTCTGATTTTATACTCAATGAAAATTAAAGAGCAAACTAAGAAGCTAGCCGTAGGTTGCTCAAAACACTGTTTTGAGGTTGCAGATAGAGCTGACGTGGTTTGAAGAGATTTTCGAAGAGTATTAAAGACTTTTTGCCCAACCTCCACATAAACCACCCGTTAGACGAGTGTTTAAGATTTGATATCAAGTGTGAAATGAAGTTGTTGCTCAGCAAATGGAAAATAGCAATAAATTTCACCCTACAATAATTGTGAAGTGGATTTTGTCTATCTCTGAGTCTAGAAATTGAAATTTGTAATAAAAATGTTATATTTCACAAAGAACTCCCAATATTTCATGGGGGGGGGTAAATATGCGTATAAACAGAAAAAATACTCAATAAAATGAATAGTTATTATTTTTGTGTATTTAATTTTGTGATAAATTTATTATTAGTGGTTATTCTTACTTTTGGTATGAAAGGAAACCGTGGATATCTATTGATTTTTATTTAGAAAGTATTAAAATAGTAAGATAGGTAATAATATACACATTTGCTTAATGTTTAGTATATGTTTATTATTGTTTGATAAAAGAACCTGAAAAAAATAATAAGGGAGAATAGAAGTGAAATTCGAAAAACGTCAAAAGTTTGCCATTAGAAAATTCAGTGTCGGTGTGGCATCTGTTTTGATTGGGCAATTTTTTATTGGTGCTGTAGCCAATGCGCCAGTCGTACGCGCCAGTGAAGTGATTGGTGCCCATGCGGAAAAGCAAAAGGACCCAGATGCTGAAGTAGCTCAACCCAAGGTAGAAGCAACTACTGTAGACACTGATAAAAATCAAGTTGTTCCTAGACCTGAGTCAGATCCATCGGCAGAAAAACCAGTTGTAACTCAACCGTCAGTTGAATCAAGCATTTCAAATTCAGAAAAAGCAGTTTCTACAGAAAAGGATCCAAAAGCTCAGCCAGAAATGCTGTCAAAAGAAGTGGCAAAGACTATTCATAAAGAAGCCGATAGAAAACCACTAGTAGAGGCTCCTTTGACGAAACTGGAGGAAAAGGAAGAAGTTACAAATCCTGACAAGGACCAGTTGGGAACAACAATCACTGAAGCAGAAGTAGTAACGAAGGAAGCCGAAAAATACCTGAGCAGTCTAACAGACTCCAATCAAAAAGTTGCCATTGAAGAAGCCTTGCATCGCTCCAACCAACTTCTAACAGAGGCCAGAACTTCCCTCAAGTCAATAGATGCTTCAAATATAGCCTTTGAAACAGCTCGTACCAATCTAGCAGAAGCCATCGAGGCAGTCTGGAATCAACTCAAGAAAATGGGGCATTCAGGCAACCTTAGTTATATGTTGGATGCAGAGACGACGAGTCAACCAGCTGTGCTAATCCCGACAACAGGGTCAAAAACGGTTTATTCCTACGGAGCAGCAATTGCACCTAAAGTCGAGTTTGATATTTCTACCGATCTTGCACCATACTACGGTTCTAATTCTAGTCGATATTATGGAGTTAAATATGGTTCAACTGTAAATGAAGATGCTCAAAAATTGGGTTTAAAGATTATAGAAAAATCGACGACGAATCCGTCAGGAAATAGCGATTACATTCTTGCCCTATCTGGAAATGTTCCAGCTACGGTAGAGCCTGGTACTTACAATGTCGGCTTCACATATAACAATCAAGCCTATACGACCACAGTTACAGTCAAGCCTGTTAATGAAGCTCCGTATATGACCCTAGAGCGGTATTTTGGAGCAGAAACAGGTCGTAATATTCCTGACTACAAATTTAAAAAAGATGGTTCTACAGTAGAACTGAAATATAAGGTGGGCTTGACGAATATCGAGCCCAATGAAGTGGAACTAACCCCCGATGCGAAACGGTTAGGATTTGTATTTAATGACGGTGGTAAAGATAATCGGTATCTGACCAAGACTGTCACCTTGGATAATACGCTTCAAAGCGGAACCTATACAATCGGAGTTCAGTCAAAAGCAGATCCCTATACTAGGATTACAGCTAATCTAACGATTGAAGAACCACCGTTGTATAAGGTAGTAGAGGATTATTATCTTAATTATTATGATTATGAATCTGAGACAGCTAAGGCTAAGAACAATCGAATGGGAGACTCTGTTTCATATGATGAAGCTTCTTCCACAGCTTACATGACGTCTACTCCTTTTGGTTATTACTTACATGATCGCAGCCCTAAAACGATAGCGGATGCGACTCCAGATAGTCCTCAGTATACGTCTAACCTATGGTTGTCATTACCAGGGAGTAAAGATGAATACAATCTAGTAGGAAATAATGCTCCCGTTACCATTACTAAGTTCGAACAGACAGGAGGTAGTCCTGGGGTTACAGTGGAGTTTATAATGGATAAAGCTCCTACCGCTGATAATGTTTTTGTTTATAGTACCGTTGGGTCAAGTGATGTTTTGACGGGAAATAAACGAGTTAATTCTTCTGTTAGTGCTTATTATGCTGGCTCATCAGGGGATAATGTATCTCCCTATCGTATTAATTTTAAGACATTACCAGAAAAAGCAGGGACGTATTTTGTAGAATTTAATGTTACGGATAATATTGGACGGGTGACAAAGCATCATTTGAATTTAGTGACTAGAGAGGTTTCTCAAACGACACCAACTGGGGATTCGGACGAAAATGGTAACTATACTTTAACCAATGCTGATGTTATGTTTGATGCGGATAAGCTTTATCGAGTAACGAATCCAATTCCAGTAGCTGTACCTATCTCGGATAAGGAACAGAATCTAGGAAGCTTGGTATTGAATAAAGCGAATGCGACTTTAACGATTGATAGTAAACCGGATGGGGTTGAGATTACAAAAGACTCTGAGAATCCTACTAGATTTAAGATTATCAAACAAAATGGTAAGACTTTAGCTGCAGGTGTCTATACGATTACATCTACAGCAAAGGATGGACACTTTGGAGCCAATGTCCCAGCTCGTATCTATAAGTTCGAGGTAATGGATGGGTTAAATCCTATTTCCGATCAAAGCTGGCAAGAAGGACAAGCTATCTCAACTATTCCTGTTTCAATGACAAATGGTAGTAAGATTACGAGTCTATCAGTTGAGGCTGATGGAGGACATCTCTACCTAAGTCCTAATGCTGATAATACAGGTCTAACAGGTTATGCTTTAAAACATACAGATGCACCACAAACAGCGATTGTAACAGCTACTTATACCAATAATGAAGGTCAAAGTCGTCAGATTAAGACAAGTTTTACCTATACAGTTACCCCTCCACCAGTTTCTGATTTAACTTTATCTATAACGAATGATAAGCAAACAGTTTCAGAAGGAACTAAATTTGCAGATATGGTTGCAACTGCAACTGAAGGGGCTACAGTGACTGTAGGAACACTGCCAGATGGTGTTCTGTATGATAGCAATAGCAAAACATTATCAGGCACTGGATTATATGAAGGACATTATGTGATTCCAGTTACTGCTACTAAAGATGGGGCTTCCATTACTAAAGTAGTTGATTTGACCGTAACGCCAGGAAACTTTAATGTTCCAGAAGCTAGTTACACATTTACAGCAGGTGAAGCGATACCACCGATTACTCTTAAAATTCCTAAAAATGCGACAGTAAGTTACACAGGGGGCAGTTTACCAAATGGTCTAAATTGGTCTGCGGATAATAAAACTATAACAGGAACACCGACTCAAGTAGGGGCCTTCCAAACATATGCTTATGTATACAGAACTGACAAATCGGGAAATAACCAATATGCCTATGCGAATGTCAATATCACAGTAAAAAGTGTTCCTCTAAACTTTTCTATTCCTGATAATACAAAAACAGTAAAAGCTTTAGATGAACTTTCTCCTATTCAGTTACAAGCTGATGGGGCCTTGTTAACAATCACTTCTGGAGAACTTCCTCCAGGTGTAAACTATGATGCTGCGACGAAAACTGTTTCAGGAACGCCTACAAAAGTCGGAACCTATACAGCGACATTTACAGCAACAAGTCCAACAATTAGTGGGAATTCAACCGCAAGTGCAACCTTAACGATTAATGTAACATCACGTGATTTAACTGTAACGGTTGATAATAAGGAACAAGAGAAGACAGTTCTAACTGCTATAGACAATGTAGTACTGACTCCTTCTGACAGTAAAGCAAGATTAGAAGTTGATACAAGTCAATTACCGCCAGGAGTTACCTATGATTCAGCAAGTAGAACAATTTCTGGCACACCATCTAAAGTGGGAGAATATTTAATTCCATATAAAGCGACTTTCCCAGAAATGGCAGAATCTCCAGTTGATGGGGGACATATTAAAATTAATGTTCGCCCACTTCCAGTAAGTATCAATGTTACAGATAAAGAACAAACGATTCGTCTGGGTGAAACGATTAAAAATATGGTGGTTTCGCACAGTGAACATTCAGATTTAGGTGCTCGTTATTTAAGTGTGGATTTACCAGAAACAGACTTAGATTCATATCTTGAATCAACTGCAGGTTTGAATTATAATGCTGCAACGCATACAATTAGTGGAACTCCAACCAAGCCTGGTGTTTATAAAGTTCGTTTAAAAGCAACATTGGATTCTGAAACATTAGGTAGAGGTAGTGCGGAAGAGATTATCACTGTAACGGTAGTAGATGATCCAGTATCATTAGACATTAAAAATGATCGTCAAATGATTGCCTTAGGAAAAACAAGCCTTCGTCCAATTACGTTCACAGTTCCAGATGGAGTTACACTTACTGTTGATACAACAAAACTTCCAAATGGTGTAACATATGATGAATCTGCTAAAACTATCTCTGGAACCCCAACAGTAGCTGGAGCATTTGATATTCCAGTAACAGTAACAAGTGCAGGAGGCAAGTCTCTAACAAAAGACATTACAATAGATGTTGTAGACTTAACACCAGCTACACCAACTGTAACTGTGGCAGAAAACAATGATGGAACGCATACAATTACGATTTCACAACCAGGTGGACAACCAGTATCAACCGTTATTAAAAATGGTAAAGATGGTGAGACTCCAAAAGTTAAAGTAGATCGTGATGAAACTAAGAAAGAAACTACGTTAACCTTCTATAGTGACAAGAATGCCAATAATCAGTTTGACGAAGGAACAGATACAGTTCTAGGCACATCCGTGATTAAAGATGGACAAGACGGAGCAGCTGGACCAAAAGGTGAAAAAGGTGAAACTGGAGTAGCTGGGCCAAAAGGTGACCAAGGCCTTCAAGGTCGTGATGGCCAAAACGGACGTGATGGAAAAGATATCTTAAATGGCACAAGTACACCAACAGCGCAAGATGGAAAAGATGGCGATACATTCATCAATACAACAACAGGCGATGTACTTGTTAAGAAAGATGGAGAGTGGAAACCAGCAGGAAATATCAAGGGAGCAAAAGGTGATAAAGGTGAAGCTGGAGTAGCCGGCCGTGACGGGAAAGACGGCTTTACACCAGAAGTAAGTGTAGTGACAAATCCAGATGGCAGTCATACAATTTCAATTACTCAACCAGATGGTAAAGAACCAATTGCAACAACGGTTAAAAATGGAGAAAACGGAAAAGATGGACGTTCTCCAAGAATTGAGCTAAAACCAATTTATCCTGCACAACCTCGAAGCGCTAGAAGAGCAAGAAGTGTGGATGAAGATCGTGCAACTACTCAACCAGTAACGAAGCCAATTGGCGTTCATATTACAGTTTATTACGATAATGATAATACTTTGACCTATACTGCTGGAGATACTTTGATTAGTGAGGAAGATATCTATAACGGAGTAGATGGCCGTGACGGTCGTGATGGTATTGATGGTAAATCAGCGATAATTGAAACAAGAGAAAACTCTGATGGAAGCCATACAATTATTATTACCAACCCAGATGGATCAAAACGTGAGATTGTAGTGAAAAATGGCCAAGACGGTAAATCTCCTACAATTGAAACGAAAGAGAATGCAGATGGAAGTCATACAATTGTCATCACAAATCCAGATGGAACAAAACAAGAAATTGTTGTGAAGAATGGTAAGGACGGCAAAGATGGTAAAGATGGCCGTGATGGTAAGGATGGAACATGCAATTGTACTGTGAATCCAAACCCTGTACAACCAGGAAATACTGGAACAACACCACCAGAACAACCGAAACCAGAATCAGGAAGAATTACACCACCATCAGACAAACCGGTTAAGCCGGAATCGAAACCGGATCCGAAACCAGAAATAAATAAACCAAACACTCCGGGTTCAGGTACTCCAAATACGGGAACGCCAGAAACCGGAACACCAGACACTCCAGGAGCAGGTACTCCAAATACAGGGAAGCCAGGAACGGACAAACCAGGAACAGGTGCACCAGAAACAGGCATCCCAAGTACAAATAATCAAACTGTACTTGATTCACATACCTCTGACACTGTAGAAATTCCAAACGCAGTTCCAGTAACATCTGAACCAAATACTCAAATCCCAGATAATGGAACTTCTGGAATGACGAATCATACAAGAGTAGCCTTACCGAATACGGGAAGCCAAACAGATGTCATTTCAATTCTTTTAGGAAGTGGAATCTTGCTTACTCTTTATGTAGCCAAAAGAAAAGAAGACTAGAAGCTAAATTTTCGCTCTTAGTTTATCAAAAGCGAGAATAGAGTATAGAAGGTGCAAATCCTTCAGATGCTTACTTGCTTTTATTGGTTTAAGATTAAGATAGTTAATTATGGTTACCATGCTGTAGGTGTTCCATAATAAGAATAGTGCTATAAAAGCTGATCCTCCGATATGCTAGATGAAAGTGGTGTATCGGAGGATTTTTTTAGCTTCTCCTTGCTGTACTCCTAGCTTCCTAGTTTGTTCTTTGATTTTCATTGATACTCTTCGAAAATCAAATTCAAACCACGTCAGCTCTATCTGCAACCTCAAAACAGTGTTTTGAGCAACCTGCGGCTAGCTTCCTAGTTTGTTCTTTGATTTTCATTGAGTATGAATATAAATTTTTCACGAGATGATGGTGTGAGAAGTTTGTTATAAGTAAAAGCTTTTAGAACTCTGTTATCTAAAGTCTAAAAGATTAGAATTGTCAAAACAATCTGTCTAGGCTTGATTTTATCCTTTATTTACTATAAAATGAGAAGGAAAAACGTCAAACTTTTATATTGCAAATAGGAGAAAACATGACAAAAACATTAAAACGTCCTGAGGTTTTATCACCTGCAGGGACTTTAGAGAAGCTAAAAGTAGCTGTTCAGTATGGAGCAGATGCTGTCTTTATCGGTGGTCAGGCCTATGGTCTTCGTAGCCGTGCAGGTAACTTTACCTTTGAACAGATGGAAGAAGGAGTCCAGTTTGCGGCTAAGTACGGTGCCAAGGTCTATGTTGCTGCCAACATGGTTATGCACGAAGGAAATGAAGCTGGTGCTGGTGAGTGGTTCCGTAAACTGCGTGATATCGGGATTGCAGCAGTTATCGTATCTGACCCAGCCTTGATTATGATTGCAGCAACAGAAGCACCAGGTCTTGAAATCCACCTCTCTACCCAAGCAAGTGCCACTAACTATGAAACACTTGAGTTCTGGAAAGAACTGGGCTTGACTCGTGTCGTTTTAGCGCGTGAGGTTTCGATGGAAGAATTAGCAGAAATCCGCAAACGTACAGATGTTGAGATTGAAGCCTTTGTCCACGGAGCCATGTGTATTTCTTATTCTGGTCGTTGTACTCTTTCAAACCACATGAGTATGCGTGATGCTAACCGTGGTGGTTGCTCTCAGTCTTGTCGTTGGAAGTACGATCTTTACGATATGCCATTTGGGAAAGAACGCAAGAGTTTGAAAGGGGAAATCCCAGAAGAATTTTCAATGTCAGCCGTTGATATGTCTATGATTGACCATATCCCAGATATGATTGAAAATGGAGTGGACAGTCTGAAGATTGAAGGACGTATGAAGTCTATTCACTATGTTTCAACAGTAACCAACTGCTATAAGGCGGCTGTGGATGCATATCTTGAAAGTCCTGAAAAGTTTGAAGCTATCAAACAAGACTTGGTGGATGAGATGTGGAAGGTTGCCCAACGTGAATTAGCAACAGGTTTCTACTACGGTACACCATCTGAAAATGAACAGTTATTTGGTGCTCGTCGTAAAATTCCTGAGTACAAATTTGTCGCTGAAGTGGTTTCTTATGATGATGCGACACAAACCGCAACCATTCGTCAACGGAACGTTATTAACGAAGGCGACCAAGTTGAGTTTTATGGCCCAGGTTTCCGTCATTTTGAAACGTATATCGAAGGTTTGCACGATGCCAAAGGCAATAAAATCGATCGCGCTCCAAATCCAATGGAACTATTGACTATTAAGGTTCCTCAACCTGTTCAAGCAGGAGATATGGTTCGAGCTCTTAAAGAGGGGCTTATCAATCTTTATAAGGAAGATGGCACCAGCGTCACAGTTCGAGCTTAATAAGCAAGCAGGAGATGAAAGATTTCTAGTTGCTTTCCCTTTAATCTTGCTCACTAAAAGAAAATAAGTTAAAGAAAACATATTTATTTCCATCCGAGATTTCATCTCGGATTTTTTCAATATTTTCAGAAAGACCTAGATAATGGACGAATTTATAGTGAAATGAAATAAGAGCAGAACAAATCGATCAGGACAGTCAAATCGATTTCTAACAATGTTTTAGAATCAGTTGCGTACTATTCTAGTTTCAATATATTATATAACAAGTTTTTTACAAAGTTTTCTATAGAATAAACTCAAAAATAGTAAAATTATAAATAATTTTCATTAAACGCTTTCAATGTTAGTAAAAAGTTGACAAATCCAATTTTTAGGACTAAACTAAGTAAGTAAATTTTATTTAAAAGGAGAATTCATCATGAATTTAACATTTTTTGGTCTTTGTCTTGCCTGTATGGGTGTATCCCTTGGTGAAGGTATGTTGATGAATGGTTTGTTAAAATCAGTAGCTCGCCAACCAGATATTATCGCCGAGTTTCGTAGCCTGATGTTTTTAGGAGTTGCCTTTATCGAAGGAACTTTCTTCGTAACTCTTGTCTTCTCATTTATTATTAAATAACGAAATATAAATTGGAGAAGGGAGAATGTTAGATGGAAGAAAGTATCAATCCAACCATCAATATTGGTCCTGTTACCTTTGATTTAACCTTGACAGTCTTAACCTTGCTGTCTGTATCACTTATTTTTATCTTTATCTATTGGGCAAGCCGTAATATGTCCTTAAAACCTAAAGGTAAACAAAATGTATTAGAGTATCTCTATGATTTTGTAGTTGGATTTACAGAACCAAATATTGGTTCTCACTACATGAAAAATTACTCACTCTTTTACTTATGCTTATTCCTTTTCATGGTCATCGCTAATAATCTTGGTTTGATGGCTAAACTTCAAACAACAGATGGGACAAACCTTTGGACATCGCCAACTGCAAATCTTTCATTTGACCTTGTCTTGTCTTTCTGTATTATTTTGATGGCGCACATTGAGGGGATTCGTCGTCGTGGGATTAAACAATACCTAAAAGGTTTTGTAACTCCTGCATTTATGACACCGATGAATCTACTTGAAGAAGTCACGAATTTCCTTTCTCTTGCTTTGCGGATTTTTGGGAATATCTTTGCAGGTGAAGTAATGACAAGTTTGCTTCTCGTACTTTCACATCAGGCTATTTTTTGGTATCCAATCGCATTTGGAACAAACTTAGTTTGGACTGCATTTTCCGTGTTCATTTCTTGTGTACAGGCCTATGTCTTTACACTATTATCCTCTATGTACCTAGGAAATAAAATTAATGATGAAGAGTAGAAAGGAGTAACTGATGCACGTAACAGTAGGTGAATTAATTGGTAATTTTATTTTAATCGCTGGCTCTTTTATCCTTTTGCTAGTCTTGATTAAAAAATTTGCATGGTCTAATATTACAGGCATTTTCGAAGAAAGAGCTGAAAAAATTGCTTCAGATATTGACAGAGCTGAAGAAGCACGTCAAAAAGCGGAAGTATTGGCTCAAAAACGCGAAGATGAATTGGCTGGTAGCCGTAAAGAAGCTAAGACAATCATTGAGAATGCGAAAGAAACAGCTGAGAAAAGTAAGGCTAGTATTTTAGCAGATGCTAAACTAGAAGCAGGACGCTTAAAAGAAAAAGCAAACCAAGAAATTGCTCAAAACAAAGCTGAAGCTTTACAAAGCGTTAAGGGTGAGGTAGCAGATTTGACAATCAGCTTGGCTGGTAAAATCATCTCACAAAACCTTGATGGTCATGCCCATAAAGAACTCATTGATCAGTATATCGATCAGCTAGGAGAAGCTTAATGGACAAGAAAACAGTAAAGGTAATTGAAAAATACAGCATGCCTTTTGTCCAATTGGTACTGGAAAAAGGAGAAGAAGACCGTATCTTTTCAGACTTGACCCAAATCAAGCAAGTTGCTGAAGAAACAGGTTTACCTTCTTTTTTAAAAAAAGTGGCAGTAGACGAGTCTGATAAGGAAAAAACGATTGCTTTCTTCCAAGACTCAGTGTCACCTTTATTGCAAAACTTGATCCAGGTTCTGGCATACAATCACAGAGCAAATCTTTTTTATGATGTGCTTGTAGATTGCTTGAACCGACTTGAAAAAGAAACAAATCGATTTGAAGTGACGATTACGTCTGCTCATCCTCTAACTGATGAACAAAAGAGTCGCTTGCTCCCTTTGATTGAGAAAAAAATGTCTCTGAAAGTAAGGAGTGTAAAAGAACAAATCGATGAAAGTCTCATTGGTGGTTTTGTCATTTTTGCCAATCACAAGACAATTGATGTGAGTATTAAACAACAACTTAAAGTTGTTAAAGAAAATTTGAAATAGAAAGTGGTGTTCTTTTGGCAATTAACGCACAAGAAATCAGCGCTTTAATTAAGCAACAAATTGAAAATTTCAAACCCAATTTTGATGTGACTGAAACAGGTGTTGTAACCTATATCGGGGATGGTATCGCGCGTGCTCATGGTCTTGAAAATGCCATGAGTGGAGAGTTGTTGATCTTTGAAAATGGCTCTTATGGGATGGCTCAAAACTTGGAGTCAACAGACGTTGGTATTATTATCCTAGGTGACTTTACAGATATCCGTGAAGGCGATACAATCCGCCGTACAGGTAAAATCATGGAAGTCCCAGTAGGTGAAAGTCTGATTGGTCGTGTTGTGGATCCGCTTGGTCGTCCAGTTGATGGTCTTGGAGAAATCCACACAGATAAAACTCGTCCAGTAGAAACGCCAGCTCCTGGTGTTATGCAACGTAAGTCTGTATCAGAACCATTGCAAACTGGTTTGAAAGCTATTGACGCCCTTGTACCGATTGGTCGTGGTCAACGTGAGTTGATTATCGGTGACCGTCAGACAGGGAAAACAACCATTGCGATTGATACAATCTTGAACCAAAAAGGTCAAGATATGATCTGTATCTACGTAGCGATTGGACAAAAAGAATCAACAGTTCGTACGCAAGTAGAAACACTTCGTCAGTACGGTGCCTTGGACTACACAATCGTTGTGACAGCCTCTGCTTCACAACCATCTCCATTGCTTTTCCTAGCTCCTTATGCTGGGGTTGCCATGGCGGAAGAATTTATGTACCAAGGGAAACATGTTTTGATTGTTTATGATGATTTATCAAAACAAGCGGTAGCTTATCGTGAACTGTCACTCTTGCTTCGTCGTCCTCCAGGTCGTGAAGCCTTCCCAGGGGATGTTTTCTATCTTCACAGCCGTTTGCTTGAGCGCTCAGCTAAAGTTTCTGATGAACTTGGTGGTGGATCAATTACAGCCCTACCATTTATCGAGACACAAGCAGGAGATATCTCTGCCTATATTGCAACCAACGTGATTTCTATCACTGATGGACAAATCTTCCTTGGCGATGGTCTCTTCAATGCAGGTATTCGTCCAGCCATCGATGCGGGTTCATCTGTATCTCGTGTAGGTGGTTCTGCACAAATCAAAGCTATGAAGAAGGTTGCTGGTACACTTCGTATCGACCTTGCTTCATACCGTGAGTTGGAAGCCTTCACTAAGTTTGGTTCTGACTTGGACGCAGCAACACAGGCTAAGCTGAACCGTGGACGTCGTACCGTTGAGGTCTTGAAACAACCTGTTCACAAACCATTACCTGTTGAGAAACAAGTAACCATTCTCTATGCTTTGACACATGGTTTCTTGGATACTGTTCCAGTAGATGATATTGTTCGTTTCGAGGAAGAGTTCCATGCCTTCTTTGATGCTCAACATCCAGAGATTTTGGAAACCATTCGTGATACAAAAGACTTGCCAGAAGAAGCAGTCTTGGATGCTGCGATTACAGAGTTTCTCAACCAAACCAGCTTCCAATAAGAATAGAGGTGTCAGATGGCAGTATCTCTAAATGATATTAAAACAAAAATCGCCTCAACAAAAAATACGAGTCAAATCACAAATGCCATGCAAATGGTATCGGCTGCTAAGCTTGGTCGCTCTGAAGAAGCTGCTCGCAACTTCCAAGTTTACGCTCAGAAAGTCCGCAAACTCTTGACAGATATCCTCCATGGTAATGGAGCTGGTGGTTCAACCAATCCGATGTTGATTAGCCGCCCTGTGAAGAAGACAGGCTATATCGTTATCACTTCAGACCGCGGTTTGGTTGGAGGTTATAATTCTTCTATTCTGAAAGCCGTTATGGAGTTGAAGGAAGAATACCACCCAGATGGTACAGGTTTTGAAATGATCTGTATCGGTGGAATGGGAGCTGATTTCTTTAAGGCTCGTGGTATTCAACCACTTTATGAATTACGTGGCTTGGCAGACCAACCTAGCTTTGATGAAGTTCGTAAGATTATTTCAAAAACAGTTGAAATGTACCAAAATGAACTTTTTGATGAACTCTATGTCTGCTACAACCACCATGTCAATACGCTAACCAGTCAAATGCGTGTGGAACAAATGCTTCCGATTGTTGACTTGGATCCCAATGAAGCGGATGAAGACTACAGCTTGACTTTTGAATTGGAAACCAGCCGAGAAGAAATTTTGGAGCAGTTGTTGCCTCAGTTTGCAGAAAGTATGATTTACGGGGCTATTATCGATGCCAAGACAGCTGAAAATGCTGCTGGTATGACAGCCATGCAAACAGCGACAGATAATGCTAAAAAAGTCATTAATGATTTGACAATTCAGTATAACCGTGCCAGACAGGCGGCGATTACACAAGAAATTACAGAAATCGTAGCAGGAGCTAGTGCCTTAGAATAGGCTTTAGTCCAGCTCGTATGAAAATGAACTTAGGACCTAGTTTAGCTAGGAACCGACAGTATCTTATATAGAATAGGAGAAGGAGATGAGTTCAGGTAAAATTGCTCAGGTTATCGGTCCCGTTGTAGACGTCTTGTTTGCAGCAGGGGAAAAACTTCCTGAGATTAACAATGCACTTGTCGTCTACAAAAATGACGAAAGAAAAACAAAAATCGTCCTTGAAGTAGCCTTGGAGTTGGGAGATGGTATGGTCCGTACTATCGCCATGGAATCAACAGATGGGTTGACTCGTGGAATGGAAGTATTGGACACGGGTCGTCCAATCTCTGTACCAGTAGGTAAAGAAACTTTGGGACGTGTCTTCAATGTTTTGGGAGATACCATTGACTTGGAAGCTCCTTTTACAGAAGATGCAGAGCGTCAGCCAATTCATAAAAAAGCTCCAACTTTTGATGAATTGTCTACCTCTTCTGAAATCCTTGAAACAGGAATTAAGGTTATCGACCTTCTTGCCCCTTACCTTAAAGGTGGTAAGGTTGGACTTTTTGGTGGTGCCGGAGTTGGTAAAACTGTCTTGATTCAAGAATTGATTCACAATATTGCCCAAGAACACGGTGGTATTTCAGTATTTACTGGTGTTGGGGAACGTACTCGTGAGGGGAACGACCTTTACTGGGAAATGAAAGAATCAGGTGTTATCGAGAAAACAGCCATGGTATTTGGTCAGATGAATGAGCCACCAGGAGCACGTATGCGTGTTGCCCTTACTGGTTTGACAATCGCTGAATACTTCCGTGATGTAGAAGGCCAAGACGTGCTTCTCTTTATCGATAATATCTTCCGTTTCACTCAGGCTGGTTCAGAAGTATCTGCCCTTTTGGGTCGTATGCCATCAGCCGTTGGTTACCAACCAACACTTGCTACGGAAATGGGTCAATTGCAAGAACGTATTACATCAACCAAGAAGGGTTCTGTAACCTCTATCCAAGCTATCTATGTGCCAGCGGATGACTATACTGACCCAGCGCCAGCAACAGCCTTCGCTCACTTGGATTCAACAACAAACTTGGAACGTAAGTTGGTACAATTGGGTATTTACCCAGCCGTTGACCCACTTGCTTCAAGCTCACGTGCCTTGGCACCTGAAATCGTTGGAGAAGAGCACTATGCAGTTGCTGCAGAAGTAAAACGTGTCCTTCAACGTTACCATGAATTGCAAGATATCATTGCTATCCTTGGTATGGATGAGCTTTCTGATGAAGAAAAGACCTTGGTTGCACGTGCCCGTCGCATCCAGTTCTTCTTGTCACAAAACTTCAACGTTGCGGAACAATTTACTGGTCAGCCTGGTTCTTATGTTCCAGTTGCTGAAACTGTACGTGGCTTTAAGGAAATCCTTGATGGTAAACATGACCACTTGCCAGAAGATGCCTTCCGTGGTGTAGGTTCTATCGAAGATGTGATTGCAAAAGCTGAAAAAATGGGATTTTAAGAGGTGATCTATGGCTCAGTTAACTGTCCAGATCGTGACACCAGATGGTCTCGTCTATGATCACCATGCCAGCTATGTATCGGTTCGAACTCTGGATGGTGAGATGGGGATCTTGCCACGACATGAAAATATGATTGCGGTTTTAGCAGTTGATGAAGTAAAGGTAAAACGTATTGATGATGAAGATCACGTGAACTGGATTGCAGTAAACGGAGGCGTTATTGAAATTGCCAATGATACCATCACAATCGTTGCTGACTCTGCAGAACGTGCTCGTGATATTGATGTTAGCCGTGCAGAACGTGCTAAGCTTCGAGCAGAGCGTGAAATTGAAGAAGCACATGATAAAAACTTGATTGACCAAGAACGTCGAGCTAAGATTGCACTACAACGTGCCATTAACCGTATCAATGTCGGAAAAAGACTATAAGAAAAAAATGAACTTGAGTTATCAAGTTCATTTTTTATGTTTTCTTAAGGGGCAAAACTGATGCAGACCGCTTCTGGGACATGGAAGTCATTAGAAAGTTCTGCTAGACGACCAGTTTCAGGATTGCGTTTAAAGACGGTTGCATTGTCAGAGTCTTGATGGACAGCAATGACAAATTTTTGATCTGGTGTCAAATCAAAATCACGTGGAGTCTGACCATGAGTAGGAACGATTTCTAACAACTCTAAGCTACCGTCCGCAAGGATTGTATATACTGCGATAGAATCATGACCACGGTTAGAAGCGTAGAGGTATTTACCATCTTTAGAGAGACGAATAGCAGCAGTTCCATTAAAGCTTTTATAACCGTCTGGTAGAGTTGAAATGACCTGCATGCGTTCAAATTCGCCAACACCGTCGTAGATTAAAACTTCGATAGTACTATTGAGTTCACAAATCAGATAAGCGATTTTATAGTGGTTATGGAAAATGATATGGCGTGAGCCTGCTCCTGGCTGGCTATGATAGGTATAGAGCTTAGATAATTTTCCTTCTGAATCAAGATCATAAGTAATTACTTGGTCAGTACCCAAGTCGCAGGTCACTAGATAGTGGTCAGGTGTTAAGTCTGTAAAGTGAACATGGGGCGAAGCTTGATTTTCATGTGGACCTTGGCCACTGTGTTGATCCACATCGCTAAGTAGAAGACTGCCATCTTTCTGACGTTTATAAACAAGAACCTGTCCCTTGTGGTAGTTTGCCGCGTAAACCAAATCACGCTCTTCATCAACGGCAACATAACAGTGGGGAGCTCCCTCTTCAACGACGTGATTTAATAAGGTACCATTAGTTTGATAGGCTGCAATTCCACCCTTATCGTCTTGGCTACCAACAGTGTATAAATGTTGGTGCTGGTCAAAGGCAAGGTAGGTTGGACTTGGCTCAGTAGCAAAAAGTTCTAGATTTGAAAGCTGACCAGTTTCTGTATCAAAGTCTGCCTTGTAAATCCCTTGGGAAGTCCGACGTGTATAAGTTCCAAAATAAACAGTTTCTTTCATAACTTTACCTCTATACAAAAGATAAGACTATTATATCACAAAAATGGAAGTATGAAGAAATCAAGATTAGCAAGAGCTTTACCTAATTATTTTGATGATAATATTAGAAATGTTTTCATTGATTTACTTAATAAAAGTGCTATAATAATCCTATACAAATTGCAAAGGAGTTTGTTTATGAAAAAACGTGTTTTCTTAGCAGCAGGAGTTGCTGTACTCTCGGTAGCTGTTCTAGTAGCTTGTTCATCTGGTAATGGGAATAAGGAAGCAACTAAACCAGTTACTTATACCTATGTATTTTCATCAGATCCTGCGACTCTGGATTATACAGTTTCTGGGCAAAAGTCTACAAAACAGATTACTGGTAATGTCATTGATGGACTACTGGAAAATGATCAATATGGTAATCTGGTCCCATCAGTTGCAGAAGATTGGACTGTTTCAAAAGATGGCTTGACTTATACATATAAAATTCGTAAGGGTATTAAGTGGTATACCAATGAAGGCGAAGAATATGGAGAAGTTAAGGCTCAGGATTTTGTGACTGGTCTAAAACACGCTGCTGACAAGAAATCAGAAGCACTTTATCTTGTACAGGATTCTATTAAAGGATTAGATGACTATGTAAATGGGAAAACAACCGATTTTTCTACTGTTGGTGTAAAAGCAACAGACGATTATACTGTAGTCTATACTTTAAACCATCCAGAATCTTTCTGGAATTCGAAGACAACAATGGGAATTCTTGCTCCTGTTAGCGAAGACTTTTTAGCTTCTAAAGGAGATGACTTTGGTAAGGCGACTGATGTAACAAGCATTCTATATAATGGGGCTTATCTTTTAAAAGGTCTTACATCTAAATCTTCTATTGAAATGACTAAAAACCAAAATTATTGGGATAAACAAAATGTCTTTATTGATGATATTAAGCTGTCTTACTTTGATGGTCAGGATGCAGACTCTCTAGGACGTGGTTTTGATGAAGGAAATTATCCTGCAGCACCTCTCTTTAAAAACTCTGCTAACTATGAACGGCTAAAAGAAAAATATAAAGATAACATTATTTATAGTCAACAACAAGGAACTACTTTCTATATTTCGACGAATATTGACCGTGTTGCCTACAATCATACCGCTAAAACAAGTGATGCAGAAAAATCATCTACTAAGAAGGCTTTGCTGAACAAAGATTTCCGTCAATCCTTGGCTTTTGCTACAGATCGTAAAGCAGGAATCTCTCAAGTATTTGGGGACGAAGTAGCACCGCGTAAATTACGTACAAGTTTAACCCCTCCAACATTTGTACAGGTAGGAGAGCAGTCATTTGGGCAAGTAGCTAAGGCAGAATTGGATAAATTAGATGGTGTATGGAAAGATGTCAGTCTTGATGATGCCCAGGATTCACTTCATAATGTAGATAAGGCTAAGACTAAATTTGAAGCTGCCAAGAAAACTCTTCAAGCTGATGGAGTACAGTTCCCTATTCATTTAGATATTCCAGTATCTTCTACTCGTCCAGAATTTGTGCGTCAAGCTCAATCTTATAAACAATCCGTCGAGGAAGCTATTGGAGCAGATAATGTTGTAGTTGATATTCAACAAGTTTCTGACGATGAATTGGCAAGCATGACAGTTCTAGCTACTTCTAATACTAATACTGACTGGGATATTAATGCAAATAGTGGATGGGGACCTGATTACGCAGATCCGTCAACTTATCTAGATATATTTGATCCAATATCTGGACCAAATCTTCTTGGTTCATTAGGTGTAGTACCAGGTAAAGACAGTTCAGCAATCAAAGCGGTTGGGTTAGATAAGTTTAAAGAGTTAATTACTGATGCTAATAGTGAGAAAACAAATCTTGAAAAACGATATGCTAAATATGCAAAAGCTCAAGCTTGGTTAACAGACAGTGCCTTGGTTATTCCTGTACACTCAGATGGTGCCCAAATGCTAGTAACGAAGAAAGTTCTAGGTACTGGTGCCGGTGGCTGGGTAGGTGATAAGACCAGTGAAAATAGCTACAAGTATCTGAAAATTCAAGATAAGATAGTCACTACTAAAGAAATGGATGAGTTCCGCAAGAAATTTGCTGATGAAAAAGCCAAATCCAATGCTGATTATCAGAAGAACTTAGACCGTCATATTCAAGACTAATCGAATCTCCTCTTTTGAGGAGATTTTTTATGTCGCGGTTTCCATGTAAGCACTTTAAAAAAGAGTTATTTTGCTTTAAAAATGGTATAATGAGAGAATAATAGAAAGGAAGTATTTATGGATCAAAAAGAGAAACATTTTAGCCTATCTTGGTTTTTTAAGTGGTTTTTAGATAACAAGGCAATTACAGTATTTTTGGTAACTTTATTATTGGGACTGAATCTTTTTATTTTAAGTAAGATTAGTTTTCTATTTTCACCGGTTTTAGACTTTTTGGCAGTCGTGATGTTGCCAGTTATTCTATCTGGTTTACTATACTATTTACTGAATCCCATTGTTGATTGGATGGAGAAACACAAAATCAATCGTGTTGTAGCGATTAGTATTGTCTTTGTCATCATCGCTCTCTTTATCATTTGGGGCTTGGCAGTAGCTATTCCAAATCTGCAACGTCAAGTTTTAACCTTTGCAAGAAATGTACCTATCTACCTTGAAGATGCAGACAGAGTTATTAATGATTTGGTGACCAAGCGTTTGCCAGATGATTTCAGACCTCAATTAGAACAAGTTTTGACCAATTTTTCTAGCCAGGCTACAGTTTGGGCAAGCAAAGTTTCTTCTCAGGCAGTCAA
Source organism: uncultured Streptococcus sp. (assembly GCA_934216185.1). Lineage (GTDB taxonomy): Bacteria > Bacillota > Bacilli > Lactobacillales > Streptococcaceae > Streptococcus. The sequence goes on from CAKQBM010000001.1 coordinate 23,117, forward strand.
CTGGGTAAGCGCCTTTATTAGCGGGGCTTCTCAAGTGATTGTTGCCTTGATTATCGTTCCGTTCATGCTCTTTTATCTCTTACGTGATGGGAAAGGCCTACGTCACTATTTGACCCAATTCATGCCAACGAAATTGAAAGAACCTGTTGGACAGGTTTTGTCAGATGTGAATCAACAGTTGTCCAACTATGTTCGAGGGCAAGTAACAGTGGCTATTATTGTAGCAGTAATGTTTATCATCTTCTTCAAGATTATTGGTCTACGCTATGCGGTTACGCTGGGTGTTACTGCTGGTATTCTAAATCTGGTTCCTTATTTGGGTAGCTTCTTAGCCATGCTTCCTGCCCTAGTATTGGGCTTGATTGCTGGTCCAGTCATGCTTTTGAAAGTAGTGATTGTCTTTATCGTAGAACAAACTATTGAAGGCCGTTTTGTCTCTCCATTGATTTTGGGAAGTCAACTAAACATCCATCCCATTAATGTTCTCTTTGTTTTGTTAACTTCAGGATCCATGTTTGGCATCTGGGGAGTCTTGCTCGGTATTCCTGTTTATGCCTCTGCTAAGGTTGTCATTTCAGCGATTTTCGAATGGTATAAGGTAGTTAGTGGTTTATATGAACTAGAGGGAGAGGAAGTCAAGAGTGAACAATAGTCAACAGATGTTACAGGCTTTGGAAGAGCAAGATTTAGCTAAGGCAGAGCACTATTTCGTCAAAGCTTTAGAAAATGATCCAAGTGACCTTCTGTATGAGTTGGCAACTTATCTTGAAGGGATTGGTTTTTATCCTCAGGCCAAGGAAATTTACCTGAGAATTGTAGAGGATTTCCCAGAGGTTAATCTTAATCTAGCAGCTATTGCTAGCGAGGATGGTCAAATCGAAGAAGCCTTTGCTTATCTTGAGGAAATCCAAGCTGACAGTGACTGGTATGTTTCGGCTTTGGCTTTGAAGGCAGACCTCTACCAGCTGGAAGGTTTGACAGATGTGGCGCGTGAGAAATTATTGGAGGCCTTGACTTACTCAGAAGATCCTCTCTTGATATTGGGATTAGCAGAGTTGGATAGTGAGTTGGAAAATTATCAAGAGGCCATTCAAGGCTATGCCCAGTTAGATAACCGCTCGATTTATGAGCAAACAGGCATTTCTACCTATCAACGAATTGGCTTTGCCTATGCTCAGTTAGGGAAATTTGAAACGGCTACAGAGTTTTTAGAAAAAGCCTTGGAGTTAGAATACGATGACCTAACAGCTTTTGAGTTAGCTAGTCTTTACTTTGATCGAGAAGAATACCAAAAGGCTGTCCTCTATTTTAAGCAAATCGATACCATTTCTCCTGACTTTGAAGGCTATGAGTATGGTTATAGTCAGGCCTTACATAAGGAGCATCAAGTTGCAGAAGCCCTGCGTATTGCTAAGCAAGGCTTAGAGAAAAATCCCTTTGAAACTCGCCTTTTGCTAGCTGCTTCACAATTCTCTTATGAATTACATGATGCTAGCGGAGCAGAAAATTATCTCCTTACTGCAAAAGAAGACGCTGAGGATACAGAAGAAATCTTGCTTCGTTTGGCAACTATTTATCTGGAGCAGGAGCGTTATGAGGATATTCTAGACTTGCAAAGCGAGGAGCCAGAAAATCTTTTGACCAAGTGGATGATTGCTCGTTCTTATCAAGAAATGGACGATTTGGATACTGCCTATGAGCATTACCAAGAGTTAGCAGGAGATTTGAAGGACAATCCCGAATTTTTGGAACACTATATCTATCTCTTGCGTGAATTAGGCTACTTTGAGGAGGCAAAAGTCAATGCACAAGCTTACTTAAAACTGGTTCCAGATGATGTTCAAATGCAAGAACTGTATGAAAGATTGTAAGAATTCATACATTACAGAAAACTGCAAGTTATTTGAAGATAACTGCGGTTTTTTACTGTTTTTTTCAAATAAATATGGCTGAGGTCTTATTGCAATGTGACGAGAATTTTTATGTAAATCAGGTTAAGATTGTTTCATTAGAAGGGTAGGGTTTTGTTCTTATTTCAAAACTCTTATCTTAAAATTTCAAAATAGATTACACATAGCAGGCTACGGCTTGTGTTTTTTGTTTGACAAAATTAAAAAAATGTGTAAGAATAAGAAGAATTGAAAACAGGAAAACTTACCTCCTTTCGATTCGTCAAGCCTTATCGTTAGGCAATGAGGGGGCGGAGAGACGCGCTCGTCAACAGAAGTATCTCATTGGAAATGTTGCTCACTTTTTAGTGAGCTTTTTATATAAGGAATAGAAATGAAAAGTAAGAAGTTAAAATTAGGTCAAATTGATTTAAAAATGTGCAAGGATTACGACCTTATTCAAGCGATGGATTATGACTTTAATACGAAAGAAGTAATGAATAAAGGAAGGGGATTTGCGGTAACTGTTGTCAAAATACAGGGATTGACTTTTTTGATTCCATTTAGAAGTTATATTCCTAAAAAGTATCAGTTGAAGTATAAGCTTAGAAATTCGGTAAAAGAAGGATATGTTGAGGGATTAGATATTGGTAAAACCTTAATTTTAGAAGACAAAAGTTATTTACTAAATACAACTTTTCGCCTTCGGAAAATCGAAGATTATTATAAAGTAATGGATAATGATAAAGCTATAATCAATAAGTTAGTGAAAGCTATTATAGATTATAACTGCGCTTTAGAAATAAATGATAGAAACAAACTTGAAGATCCTAAACGCTTTAAATTCTCAACATTCCAGAATTATTCTACTAGATTAAAAGTAATTACAGAAAAAGACTATTTAGAATAGATAGTGTTTCCGCAGGCTATGGCTTGTGTTTTTTTGTTTGACTAAAAATGTGGATTTAAAATCCAGGAAACATCAATAGGATAGGCAGATTTCAAATCCGTAAAATCATCTTCTTGAAGGAGTAGTCGTTTTGTCAAAAATAAGTATAGTGAAATGACTCAGTAATCCTTTTGTAAACTGTTAGAATTGAATTTCAAACTTCTCAACTATAGGGGTAAAGATGATTATAAAAATGAATACAAAGATGAATACGATTTAAAAAAACGATAGTAATTAATGGAAATGATTTTAAGGAAAAAATAAGTAAAAACTCAATTATCAATAAGCAACGGAAAGCAGTTGTAAACACCAATCTCTTGTGCTATAATAGGGACAATTATTTTAAGGAGGTGTCAGTATGTCTTATTTATTTGAGATATTACCGAGTTTATTGAGCGGTGCAAGCATGACTTTACAGGTTTTTGCACTGGTCTTGATTTTTTCTATTCCCTTGGGCGTTTTGATTGCCTTTGCCTTGCAAGTCCATTGGAAGCCCCTCCATCATCTGATTAACATTTATATTTGGATCATGCGGGGTACACCCTTGCTCTTGCAATTGATCTTTATCTATTATGTGCTACCAAGCATTGGAATCCGTTTGGATCGCCTTCCTGCGGCTATCATTGCCTTTGTTTTGAATTATGCTGCTTACTTTGCTGAAATCTTCCGTGGGGGGATTGATACCATCCCTAAAGGTCAATATGAGGCTGCTAAGGTCTTGAAGTTTAGTCCTTTTGACACAGTGCGCTATATTATCTTGCCTCAGGTGACCAAGATTGTTCTCCCTAGTGTATTTAATGAGGTTATGAGTTTGGTCAAGGATACGTCTCTAGTCTACGCTCTAGGAATTTCAGACCTTATCTTAGCAAGCCGAACAGCTGCCAACCGTGACGCCAGCCTTGTTCCCATGTTCTTGGCAGGAGCCATTTACTTGATTTTGATTGGGATTGTGACAATCATTTCCAAAAAAGTTGAGAAGAAGTACAGTTATTATAGATAGGAGGTTGACATGTTAGAATTACGAAATATCAATAAGAAATTCGGAGACAAACGAATCCTGTCTGATTTCAGTCTAAGTATTCCTGAAAAGCAAATCCTAGCTATCGTTGGGCCTTCTGGTGGAGGTAAGACGACTCTCTTACGCATGCTTGCAGGTCTTGAAACCATTGATTCAGGTCAAATCTTTTATAATGGAGAACCCTTAGAATTGGATGAATTGGAGAAGCGAAATCTACTGGGATTTGTATTCCAAGATTTTCAACTTTTCCCTCATTTGTCAGTTTTAGACAATTTGACCTTATCGCCTGTGAAAACAATGGGAATGAAGCAGGATGAGGCTGAACAGAAGGCGCGTGGACTCTTGGAACAGTTAGGATTAGCAGGGCACGCAGATGCTTATCCATTCTCACTATCAGGTGGGCAAAAACAGCGGGTGGCTTTGGCACGTGCTATGATGATTGACCCAGAAATCATTGGTTACGATGAACCAACTTCTGCACTGGATCCAGAATTACGCTTGGAAGTGGAAAAACTAATCTTGCAAAATAGGGAACTTGGCATGACCCAGATTGTGGTTACCCATGATTTACAGTTTGCGGAAAATATTGCAGATGTATTATTAAAAGTAGAACCTAAATAGGAGGAAAAAGTGATGAAAAAATTGATGCTTATATTAGTCAGTCTAATGACTGCTTTGTTCTTAGTAGCTTGTGGGAAAAATGCTAGTGAAACTAGTGGAGATAATTGGTCTAAGTACGAGTCTAACAAGTCTATTACTATTGGATTTGATAGTACTTTTGTTCCAATGGGATTTGCTCAGAAAGATGGTTCCTATGCAGGATTTGATATTGATTTAGCTACAGCTGTTTTTGAAAAATATGGAATTACGGTAAATTGGCAACCGATTGATTGGGATTTGAAAGAAGCTGAATTGACAAAAGGAACGATTGATCTGATTTGGAATGGCTATTCCGCTACAGACGAACGCCGTGAAAAGGTAGCATTCAGTAACTCATATATGAAGAATGAGCAGGTATTGGTGACTAAGAAATCTTCAGGTATCACGACTGCAAAGGATATGGCTGGAAAGACATTAGGAGCTCAAGCTGGTTCATCTGGTTATGAGGACTTTGAAGCAAATCCAGCGATTTTGAAGGATATTGTTGCTAATAATAAAGCGAATCAATACCAAACCTTTAATGAAGCCTTGATTGATTTGAAAAACGATCGAATTGATGGTCTATTAATTGATCGTGTCTATGCAAACTATTATTTAGAAGCAGAAGGCGTTTTAAATGATTATAATGTCTTTACAGTTGGACTAGAAACAGAAGATTTTGCAGTTGGAGCACGTAAGGAAGATACAACTCTGGTTAAAAAGATAAATGAAGGATTTTCTAATCTTTATAAGGATGGTAAGTTCCAGGAAATCAGCCAAAAATGGTTCGGAGATGATGTAGCAACCAAAGAAGTGAAGGAAGGAAAATAAAATAGATAGGAAGCCTAGTTTTTACATTTAAAACTGGGCTTTTTTATACAAAATATAAAATAACATATACAATATAAATATAGATAATATATAATTATAAATAATTTCAAAAATCATTATATTATATTTTATGAAACAGCCAAAATGTTTGATATATTTAGGAAAAAGAGATATAATGTAGTTAAACCCCCTCAAAATATGCAATTATATTTGAGGGGGGGCTTTTTGTTTTTAGTCTTCATATATATTAACTGCTAATTGTCAGAAAAAGGAGTAATAGAATGTTTAAACCTAAAGGACGACATGTTCGTCAATCGCAAGTGGAGAAATTCACACGTTACAGTATCCGTAAGGTAAGTTTTGGTGCGGCTAGTGTGGCTGTAGCTAGTGGGTTATTTTTCCTTGGTGGAGGAAATGTTCAAGCGTCTGAACAAGTAACTAATTCAGAAACTAGAGAAGTTCAAAATGCTCAAAATGTAAATGATAAGTCCTCGGAATCTAAGGAAGTTGCTGGACAGGATACTGCTTTCACTAAAGAAACTAGTATTTTAAAAGAAGATAGCACAGATAAAACTCCAAATGTAGCGACGGAAAAAGTTGCTATTAATACAGCAGCGTTAGAAGATTTAGTTGCTAAAGCTGAAAGTAGATTGAGTCAATTAACTGAAGGCAAGAAAACAAAATCAGTCATTGATGATGCTAAAAACTTGGTTAATAAAGCAAAAGATCTTTTAAACGATGATACAAAAACACAAGAAAAAGTAAGTTCACTTGCTAAACAACTTTCAAGTAGCCTTAGCATTCTAAACAGTATTAAATCTGAAGCAACTGAAGAAGAAAAAGTAAACAAAAACCAAGATCCAAGAAATGGACAAGCCATTCCAGGTAATGGGGAAAGTGGGTTTAGAACGGATGCATCAGGTAATGATGGTACAACAACAGCTACAACAACTGTAACAAATGATGAATTAACACCAACAACACCAGCAAAACCAACTGCTAAAAATATTGTTGGAAGCACTAGTACAGTATCACGTGAGAACTTTACTGGTTGGGATACGTATAAAATGCCGTTCGGTGTTCAATCTGGGTCAGGAACATTAGGGGTAGACACAGCGGAACAAAAAGCGAATGCTGAAGGATTACAATTTAGAGTGTTTTCTGATCAAAGAGCAGGTACTCGTGTTACACCTGGACCATCTAACTTTACATTTGCTTTGCAACCAAGTGATGTCAAGGCACGTGTCGACTATGGATTGAAACTTCCTGCAGAAGAAGTACAAAAAATTATTGAAGAAGCTCCTCTATGGCGTGGAAAATTGAAATATAACGGTACAAGAATTCAAAGTTCAGCTGCTTCTACTTACTTTGGTGGTGGACCGTACGAATATTTATTATCAAGTGTTTATAAACTTGGTTATGAACAAGGAATTGATAAAGTTTACGTCAAAGATGCAAGTAAACGTATTGAAGTAACAGAAGAAGCGAAAGCGGCAGGTTGGACTGTTTCTGATTTTACAGTATCAAATATGCCTGGGGGATTAGTATATGATAAACAATCGGATAGTATACAAGGGGTTGTAACGCATAGTAGTCCATTTAACTATCAAAAACTAGTGGCGACAGTTACTTTTACTAATACCAAAACTGGAAAAAATGTAAGAATTCCGTTAGATCTACATAGATACGGTGGTACAGCATGGAAAGATGGTACGCCACCTACATTAGAAATCAACGATACTGTTAAAGAAGGAAAAGTAGGAGAAGATCTTGTAGTGCCAGTAGAATATCGAGATGCTGGAGCTTCACATGCTGGTGCACCAAACGGAAGAAACATTTCTTATAATTTAACAGATGAAAACGGGAATCCTCTTAATCGTACAGCAACGATTAGAGAAACTGTAGGACGTGCAATTCTTGGTGTTTCTGGAGTGAAAATTACTGGAACTACTGGGGATGGTGCTAGTACTGTTACTGATTTAACAGGGGATGACACTAAAATTCCTGGTGTAGGTTTCACAATTGCCTCAAATGACATGACTGAACGAAATAAAAATGGATTTAAAGGGACACCGACTGAAGCAGGGATTTACCGTGTTTCTATTTATGCACGAGACTATAAAGAAACTAATGCTAATGAAGCATATGCACATGCAACCTTTAAAATTTCACCCGCAGTATCTGTGAAAAATGTACATGCATATGATAAAGAAGTACCAATTACAATTTCAAAAGGTGCTTCAGAGGCAACAATTACATTACCAGATGGCACAAATACAAAAGTTGTTGCCAAAGATGGAAAATGGGTTGTAACAGAAACAACAAATACTGCTGTAAATGTTAATGATGAAATAGGTACAGTTGGTGAAACTTTTAATCTAAAAGTACTTCCAACTGCAACAGCTGAAGCAGCAACGGATAATATTAAGGTAACTGCAAGTAGTGAAAATGTTACAGCAACATTTACAAGAGCAGAAGTAGCCTTAAAAACTAAACTTGGAGAGAATGTTACAGCAACCTTTAATAAATTAACAGGTCGTTGGGATTTACCAGCTGAAATCGCTGAGAAGAAAACAGTTAACAGTGATGGAACGACTACATGGTTAAAACGTGACCTATACGTTGATGTTGATAAAAACGGTGAAACAATATTCAATGTTTATGAATATACTCGTACCTTAAATGCAGAAGGGAAAGTAACAGCTGTTAGCGATCCTACTCGTACATTAACAACTTATAACAAAGAAAATGCAGCAAATAGTGCAGCGGAGTCAGCAACTGATGCTAATAAAGGGATGGTTGTAACTGTTAAATACGATAAAGGTCTGAATAAATGGACTGCTAATGATAATTCAACTGTTACAGCAACGAAAACTGGAGATAAATGGACAATTTCTACTTCATCAGGATTCAATGGAACAGTCGATGCAGTTTATGCAGAAAGTTCAGATAAAGCGTCTGTATTAAATGATGCTCCGACAGTGCATTCGACTTCTTATACAACTGTAAAAGGTGCAACAGTAGATTTAGTAAAACAAAAATCAGCTACAGTAACGATTACAGATAGAGAAGATGATGCGACAACTGCTCCAAATAAAAAGGAAACAACAGTTACAAAAGTAACATTAACAGCTCCTTCAGGGAAGGTAACAGAATATACTAGTGTTTCAGATGCAGCAGCGGTGAAATTAACAGAAACAGGAGAGTACACTGTTAAAGTAGATGTAAAAGACAGTAATGGAAATAAAGTTACTGCAGATTCAGATACAGCAACAGGAACAAATGAAAATGATAATACGGCGGTAGCTTCAACGACCTACGTGATTACAGTAAAAGATCAAGAAACAAATAAATTATATAAAGTAGAAGATGATACTGTTACTAATGATGAATTAAAAGGAAAAGTAAACCCTACAACTGTAGATGGATTTACTCCAAGTAAAAATGATATTACAGATATTCCAACGACTACAGGTAAAGCTGGGCAAACATTGCCAACTCCTGCAACAGTTACGTACACAAAAGATACTGAAACAATTCAAGTAGAAACAAAAGTGGATGTTGTAGTCTTACCAAAAGTAACACCAACAGGAGTAACAGTACTAAAAGATAGTACTAACTTAGAAAATGTAGTAAAAGAAAAAGCGAAAGAAGCAGCTAAAGCAATTGCCACAGATAAAATTCCTACGGGAGTTACTGTATCGATTAAAGAAGTAAAAGCAGGAACTCTTCCAGGAACAACTACAATAGGTGACCAAACTCCAGCAAAAGTAGTAGTAGAATACAAAGATGCTAATAATAATGTTGTTGAAACAAGAGAAGTTGAAGTTCCAGTAACAGTAATTGGATCTACAGCAAATAAAATTGTTAAGTTTGAAGATGATGAATTAACTGCTGAAGAAGTGAAAACAGCAGTAACACCAGGAACAAATGGAACTAAAGGAGAACCGCTTTTAACAGCTAGTATTACAGCTGAACCGGGTACGAAAGAAATTGCTATTCCAGTAACATATAATAATGGTGAGTTATCGGAAAGAGTAGTAGTCCCAGTCGTAGTCTTACCAACAGCAACTGGTGAAGTAGAAGTACCAAAAGGTTCAACAGTAGATAAAGTAAAAGAAGTTACAAAAGCAAAAGCGACGGAAGTAGCAACATCAGCTGAATTCAAAGCAAAATTACCAGAAGGTTCTAAAGATGTAGTGGTTGGCGAAATTACAGAAGAAGTTTTAGCAACAATGACTGCAGAAAAAGGAACGAATAAAGGAATCGTTAAAGTTCCAGTAACTTACACAGTAGATGGAAAAACTTATACAAAAGATGCAGAAATTACAGTTAACGTATTAGGTTCAGAAGCAAAAACAGTTTACACGTTAGAAGGAACAAAACCAGATGCAGAGAAAGTTAAGAATGCCGTAACACCAGGTACTGGAGGAACAGTAGGAACACCAACTGAAACTGATTTACCAGAAACAACAGGTAAAGCAGGAGCTAAAGATGTAACTGCGACAACAACAGTAACATATCCAACAGGAAATGAAACTGTAAATGTACCAGTCGAAGTATTACCAAAAGCAACACCAGAGAAAGTAACAACATTAAAAGACACAACTAGTGACAACCTATCAACAGCAGTGAAAGAAAAAGCACAAGCTGCAGTAGGTAAATTAACACTACCATCAGGAGTTACAGTAGAATTAGTACCAAATCAAACATATACTATTCCAGCAACAACTTCTAATGGTGATAAAGATAATGTACCAGTAAAAGTACAATATAAAGACACTACAGGTACAGTAGTAGCAGAAGATACGATTAATGTACCAGTAACAGTAGTAAGCTCAACACCAAGTAAGGTTGTAGTGTTTGAAGGTGAAACACCAACTGCTGAACAAGCAAAAGAAGCCGTAACACCAGGAACAGATGGAACAAAAGGTGAACCAACAATATTACCAGAAACAACAGGTAGAGCAGGGGCAACAGACGTTAAAGTAGACGTACCAGTAACATATGATAATGGTAAGTTGACAGAAACAGTAAGCGTTCCAGTAACAGTATTACCAAAAGCAACTGGTGAAGCTGATGTACCAAAAGGTTCAACTGTTGATAAAGTCAAAGAAGTAGCGAAAGCAAAAGCAACAGCATTAGTAGCAGCGACAGACTTCACAGGAAAATTACCAACAGGAGCAACAGTGACAGTTGGTGATATAACAGAAGCTGTAGCAGAAACTCTAACAAATGAAAAAGGTACAAACAAAGGTGTTGTAAATGTTCCAGCAACTTATACAGTAGATGGAAAAACATACAATACGACAATTCCAGTAACAATCAACGTATTAGGTTCTGAACCGAAAACAGTATACACTGTAGAAGGAACTAAACCAGATGCAGAGAAAGTTAAGAATGCCGTAACACCAGATACTGGAGGAACTGTAGAGACACCAACAGAAACTGCTTTACCAGAAACAACAGGAAAAGCAGGAGCGAAGGATGTAACTGCGACAACAACAGTAACATACTCAAATGGAACAGAAACTGTAAATGTTCCAGTAGAAGTATTGCCAAAAGCAACACCAGAAAAAGTAATCACATTAAAAGATACAACTAGTGAAAACTTAACAACAGCGGTGAAAGAAAAAGCACAAGCTGCAGTAGGTAAACTAGCATTACCATCAGGAGTTACAGCAGAATTAGTATCAAATCAAACATATACTGTACCAGCAACAGATTCTAATGGTGATAAAACAGCAGTACTAGTAAAAGTACAATACAAAGACAGCACAGGTACAGTAGTAGCAGAAGATACTATTTCAGTCCCAGTAACAGTCGTAAGCTCAACACCAAGTAAAATCGTCGTGTTCGAAGGCGAAACACCAACAGCTGAACAAGCCAAAGAAGCCGTAACAACAGGAACAGATGGTACAAAAGGTGAACCAACAACCTTACCAGAAACAACAGGTAAAGCAGGAGCTACAGACATTACAGTTGACGTACCAGTAATATACGACAATGGTAAGTTAACTGAAACAGTGAAAGTTCCAGTAACAGTTTTACCAAAACCAGAAGCTGATGAAATTCTTGTTCCTAAAAATGGTGATAAAGAAAAAGCAAAAGAAAAAGTACTTGCTCAAGCGAAAAAAGCAATTGCTGACGGAACATTTACAGGAAAATTACCTCAAGGTGCAACAGTTGCTATTGATGAGACAGCTACAGTAACAGTTCCTGATTTAACAGATGATACTGAAGTGGATGTAACTGTTAAATACACTGTAGATGGTCAAGACAAAACTACAACGGTTAAAGTGCCAGTTACAGTAGTTGAAGGTGTACCACAAATCGTTCCAGTGGATGAAAACAACAAACAACCAGATCCAGAAAAGAGCATTGATAAAACAGATTATCCAGAAGGTTCTACATTTAGATATAAAACACCAGAAGGACAAACAACTCCAATCGATGTAACAACAACTGGAGATAAGAACGTGGTTGTAGAAGTACTTGACCCACAAGGAAACACAATTGTTGAAGTTCCATCTACAGTTCGTGTAGTAGAAAGTTATCCTAAATATGTACCAGTAGATCCAGCTAAGAAACAGCCAGATCCAAAAGAAAACATTAATCCAAATGATTTCCCAACTGGAACAACATTTGAATATAAAGATAATACTCCAGTAGATACAACAACTCCGGGCGAAAAAGATGTAACAGTTGTAGCGAAGTTAAACGGACAACCAATTACAGAAATTCCAGCGAAAATTGTTGTTGTAGAACCTAAGACACAGTATGTTCCAGTGAATGCTGAAAACGATAAGAAACCAAAACCACAAGATAGCATTACACCAGATGATTATCCAGAAGGTTCAACATTTGAGTACAAGACTCCAGAAGGACAAACAACTCCATATGATGGAACAACACCAGGTGAAAAAGATGTTACTGTAGTCGTGAAAGATCCAGATGGAGATAAACTTGTAGAAGTACCTGCGAAAATCAAAGTCGTTCAAGGTAAAGAACAACAAATTCCGGTAAATGCTGAAGGGGAGAATAAACCAAAACCTGAAGATAGTATCACACCAAGTGACTATCCAGAAGGTTCAACATTCGAATACAAAGTTCCAGAAGGACAAACAACTCCATATGATGGAACAACACCAGGGGATAAACCAGTTACTGTAGTTGTAAAAGATAAAAATGGTAATGTATTAGTAGAAGTTCCAGCTACTATTAAAGTAGTTGAAACAAAACCAACACCGATTGAAACACCAGTAACAAACACTCCTTTAACTGAAGGCGATTATACAAGAGGAATGAAGATTCCAGAAGGAGCAACTGTTAAGGTCGGAGATCTTCCAGATTTAACAACACCAGGTGAAAAAACACCTGTAAAAGTAACGATTACATTACCAAACGGTAAATCTTATACTGTGGATGTTCCGGTAACAGTGACACCAGTTAAGGAAATCGAGACACCAGTAACCACAACACCGTTAACTCCAGAGGATTACACAAAAGGAATTAAGATTCCAGAAGGCGGTAAAGTAACGAATGTTGCAAACATTCCAGACTTAACAACGCCAGGTAAGAAAGATCCAGTTAAGGTAACGATTGAATTGCCAAATGGCAAAGTGATTACAGTGGATGTTCCGGTAACTGTAACGCCAGTTAAGGAAATCGAAACCCCAGTAACCACAACACCGTTAACCCCAGAGGATTATACAAAAGGAATTAAGATTCCAGAAGGCGGTAAAGTAACGAATGTTGCAAACATTCCAGACTTAACAACGCCAGGTAA
>CAKQBM010000002.1 GCA_934216185.1 uncultured Streptococcus sp.
GAGAATGGCTTGGAATTAAGAGGAATTGACTATCTCAGAAGAAAGTTGAGTCTCTATCAGACTAGGGTTAACTTGAGATATAAACATTATGCTATGCAGCATCATGAATCACCTTTAGGAATCACAATTCCTGCTCATGTTAGAGTAAAGTATAAAGCAGTTCTGGGTTGGGCTGCAAAGGGAGTAGATAGTCTTGCAGATCGCTTGATTTTTAGGGAATTTTCTAACGATGATTTTAATGTCATGGAAATCTTCAATCAGAATAACCCTGATATTTTCTTTGATAGTGCTATTTTATCTGCTTTGATTGGTTCGTGTAGTTTCGTCTACATTTCTAAGGGTGAAGACGACGAGGTTAGGCTACAAGTTATTGAGTCAAGTAACGCGACAGGTGTCATTGATCCTATCACTGGATTGCTTGTTGAAGGTTATGCGGTACTTGCTCGTGACGATTATAATAGCCCGACTCTTGAAGCGTACTTTGAACCAAATGCGACACACTTTATTCCTAAGGATGGGGAACCTTATTCAGTTCTGAATGAAGCTGGAGTTCCTTTATTGGTTCCGGTAATTCATCGCCCAGATGCAGTTCGTCCTTTTGGACGATCACGAATTACTAGAGCGGGAATGTATTATCAAAAATACGCTAAACGGACACTAGAACGGGCTGATATTACTGCTGAATTCTATTCGTGGCCACAGAAATACATTATTGGTCTTGATCCTGATGCAGAACCGTTAGAAAAGTGGAAAGCAACTGTTTCTAGCCTATTAACTATTTCGGCTAGTGACAATGGTGAGAAACCAAGTATTGGACAATTCACTACGGCAAGTATGTCACCATTCACCGAACAGCTAAGGACAGCAGCTGCTGGATTTGCTGGAGAGATGGGCTTGACTTTGGATGATTTGGGCTTTGTGTCTGACAATCCATCATCTGTGGAAGCCATCAAGGCTAGTCACGAAAATCTTCGTCTAGCTGGTCGAAAGGCTCAGCGTTCGCTAGGTGCTGGATTGCTAAATGTCGCTTATGCTGCAGCGTGCTTACGTGATGAGTTTCATTATGCAAGAAGTCAATTTGTAAGGACAGCAGTCAAATGGGAGCCATTATTTGAGGCTGATGCCAATACAATGACTATGATTGGTGATGGTGTTGTCAAACTAAATCAGGCATTACCTGGTTACATCAATGCAGAAACTATTCGAGACCTGACTGGTATCGCAGGAGACATGTCTGCTAAGCCTGTTTCAGACATTCCACAAACATCATCTGAGGCAGAAACTGGGGCAGATAAACAGAAGAATAGGATTATTTCAACCTATGAAATTACGTCTCTTTTGAGTAACTACCAAAAAGGTGTTTTATCGAAGGAAAATGCTATTTCTTTATTAGTCTCAACCGGAATCAACCCTACTGAAGCTGAAGAAATGTTGAACAGAACAAAAGTTTTGGAGCAAGTAGATGAATGATGAGATTGATGTACTACCTAAACTTCTGGAAGAAGTAAAAAAGGAATTTGAGCTTGCTTATGGAGAGAGCGAGATTATCAAAAATGCTTTTGCCACGTTGGAAGCCAAAAAAGCCACTTACAAAACAGCAAATGAGTTTGCGATTGAAATTGGTGCAATTCTTTCTAAGGCTCTAGGAGCCTCTATAAGCGCTGATAAACTACCAAATGGTAAAATGTATTACAATATCGCTCAGCGCTTGTTGACGGACGTGCTAGGACGAAATTACGAGCTTGTCAGTGGTTATACTAGTGATGTTCAGAAGAATTTGAACGATAAAGCAAAAATCGGTCTCAAAGTTCAAGTTCCTGAACTAAATAAGGACCGAATAGCTGGCATTGTGAATCGCTTTTCATCTGAGGATAATTTCGAGGATGTCAGTTGGTTGCTAGATGAACCTATTGTGAACTTCACACAGTCCATTATTGATGATAGCATTAGGAAGAATGCGGAGTTTCATCATAAAGCTGGATTACAACCTGAGATTGTTAGAAAATCCTATTTTCATTGTTGTAAGTGGTGTCAGGAAGTTCAAGGAAATTATAAATATCCAAGAGTTCCAAAGGACGTTTATAGAAGGCATCAGCGTTGTCGTTGCACTGTAGACTATGATCCGAAAAGCGGAAAAGTTCAGGATATTTGGAATAAAATTTGGAGAAAAAAAGATGAAAGTGATAAAATTGAAGTAAGGAAGGATATAAATCAAAATTCTCAAATGAGCGAAGTGAGAAAGCTAGCTCTTCAAAATGGGATTCTTTCAAATCCTATTAAGAAAAGTCGTAAAAAATTAACTGAGGAACAAATTATCGAAGCTGTTGGTGGTGGAGATATGACACTAGGATCTTGTTCGTCAGTAGCATTTGCATATATTGGAAACAAAGGTGGCTATACTGTCTTAGATTTTAGAGGAGGAAAGAGTTGTGATTTCTTTTCTCGAAATAGTAGAATTGAAATGATTGGGAGTCTTCCAGGAGTTAAAATGCATGTTGCTAAACATACAAATGATTTTATTGCAGTAAAAGAATTGTTGGAGAAAGTAGAAAGTGGGAATGAGTACTACTTAGCAACAGGTAAGCATGCAGCTATTATAAGAAAAAATGAAGGTCGTTTCGAGTTCTTGGAACTTCAAACAGAAACGTTAAATGGTTTTAAACCGTTTAACAACATCGTTCTTAAAGAGAGATTCAAAGGTCAAAAGTCTCACAATGCAGTTGGGAGAAGATATGATGCAAAGAGTTATCTCATTGATGTGAACTCATTGAAAGATAACCCTGAATTTCACAAGATATTGAGTTTTATCAATACAGCGGATTCTAAACAAATGAAAGGGATTGAGGGACATGAAAAATGATTATGATGAAGTGAACTGGTCCGATTATTGTTATAAAGAAAATGATGGCGATAAAACTTGGTGGGTTGATACATCATGGTTTGCTAAAGGCTTGATGCTGATCACATTTGACAAGAAAAAATTCTATAATCTTTTTGAAGATTATCCTCATAATATGAGTTCAGAAGAGATTGAGATCTTTGATAAAGAAAATCCGTTTTGGGCCGATTTCTTTTCGGACCGAAAATAAGAAATTTTAAGCACTCGTAAGGGTGCTTTTATTGTGCTTTAGTTTAGGAGGTGATTCGATATCTCCCAGCGATAGGGTTATCATGCGATGACGATTGAAAGGAAATTAGAATGGCTAGGAAGAAGAAACTTGGCAATCAGAATCCTACTCAATCGGTGATTTTAAAATACGTCAAGAAAAATTCAAGAGCTAAGGAAGCGATTGAACTTTACGAGCGGACAGGTCTTTCTTGTTATGCATGGCAGAAAAATCTTTTGTTACCGATGATGGCCATTGATAAAAATGGTCTTTGGGTGCATCAGAAGTTTGGCTATTCAATTCCACGGCGAAACGGGAAATCAGAAATCCTCTATATTTTTGAAATTTGGGGGCTGCATAAAGGATTAAATATCCTACATACTGCCCACAGAATTTCTACCTCTCATGCCTCTTTTGAGAAGGTTAAACGATACCTTGAAAAAATGGGTTATGTAGATGGTGAGGATTTCAATTCTATTCGAGCCAAAGGACAAGAGAGAATTGAACTTTATTCAACAGGTGGTGTTGTACAATTCCGTACCAGGACATCCAATGGTGGTCTTGGTGAAGGGTTTGACATGATGATTATTGACGAGGCTCAGGAGTACACGACCGAACAGGAATCTGCTTTGAAATACACGGTTACGGATAGTGAAAATCCTATCACAATCATGTGTGGAACACCTCCGACACCAGTTTCAAGTGGTACGGTCTTTACTAAGTATCGTGAGACTTGTCTCTTTGGAAAAGGGAAGTATTCTGGCTGGGCTGAGTGGTCGGTTTCTGATGAAAAGGAAATTGACGATGTGGAAGCCTGGTATAATTCTAATCCATCCATGGGCTACCACTTAAATGAGCGAAAGATTGAGGCAGAGCTTGGTGAGGATAAGTTGGACCATAATATCCAACGTTTGGGATTTTGGCCGACTTACAACCAGAAATCTGCTATCTCTGAAACTGAGTGGAACGAGCTCAAAGTGGATGATGTTCCAGAGTTATCTGGGAAGTTATCTGTTGGTATTAAGTACGGCCAAGATGGAACGAATGTAGCGATGAGTATTGCTGCACGAACCAAGGATGGACGTTTCTTTGTAGAAACAGTCGATTGTCAATCTGTTCGTAATGGGAATGAGTGGATGGTTGCTTTCTTGCGTCAAGCTGATGTGGCTCAAATTGTCATCGATGGCGCAAGTGGTCAAAAGATCCTGGACGAAGAGTTGAAGGACTACAGAATCAAGAACGTGATTCTACCAACGGTGAAGGAAATCATCGTGGCCAACGCTCTTTGGGAACAGGGTATTTACCAGAAAACCATTTGTCACGCTGGTCAACCATCATTGTCCAAAGTAGCTACTAACTGCGACAAGCGGAATATTGGCTCAAATGGTGGCTTTGGTTATCGATCGCACTTTGACGACATGGATATTTCTTTGATGGATAGCGCTTTGCTTGCGCACTGGGCTTGTGCTACGACCAAGCCTAAGAAAAAGCAAAAAATCAGTTATTAAAATAAGCGGTCTTGTGACTGCTTTTTTTGATGCCCAAAATTACCGAACTGCCGGGAAAGCAGGAGAAAGGAGACATGAGAATGTCAGAATTTAAACCAATCACTACACAAGAAGAATTTGATGCTGCTATTAAGGAGCGTTTATCTCGTGAGAAAGCGAAGTATAGCGACTATGACCAGCTCAAATCTCGAGTTACAGAATTGGAAGAAGAAAATGTTGGCTTGAAGTCAACAATCGAAGCTACTAATCAAAGCAAGGCAAATGCTGACAAGCAACTTGAAGAGTTGCAGAATCAAATCGCTGGTTATGAGACGGCTAGTCTGCGAACTCGCATTGCATTGAAACATGGACTACCTTACGACCTTGCAGATCGTTTACAGGGAAATGATGAAGAAAGCTTTGAAGCGGATGCAGAGCGTTTGGCTGGATTTATTAAACCAGCAACTAAAGTAGCGCCTGTTAGATCAACAGAACCTGTTTTAGAAAAAACAGAAAACACATTGTATAAAAACCTAATTCAAGGTTTAGAGATTAAAGAATAAAGGAGAAATCATATGACAGATCAACTTTCAAAAGGAACATTATTTGACCCAATGCTTGTGACAGACCTTATCAACAGAGTTAAGGGTCACAGCTCACTGGCTAAATTGTCTAATCAACAAGCGATTCCGTTTAATGGATTAAAGGAATTCACTTTTACATTGGATTCTGATGTAGATATCGTGGCAGAAAATGGTAAAAAAACTCATGGCGGTGCAAGTCTAGAATCTGTAACTATTGTGCCTATTAAAATCGAGTATGGCGCTCGTGTATCTGATGAGTTCATTTTTGCATCAGAAGAAGCTAAAATCGATACTTTGAAGTCATTCAATGAAGGATTTGCTAATAAAGTAGCTCGTGGTATTGATATCATGGCTTTCCATGGCGTAAATCCACGTACTAAACAAGAATCCACTGTTATTGGGAATAACTGCTTTGATAAAGCGGTCACTCAGACAGTGAACTTTACAACAAGCGATCCAGATACTAATGTCGAAGATGCAGTTAAAATGATTCAAGGAGCTGACAATATCGTTAGCGGTATGGCTATTGATACTACATTTGCAAGCGCACTAGCTAGCATGAAGAACGCAGCGAATGAACGCCTATACCCTGAATTGGCATGGGGAGCAAATCCAGGGGCCAT
Organism: uncultured Streptococcus sp.; assembly: GCA_934216185.1. Lineage (GTDB taxonomy): Bacteria > Bacillota > Bacilli > Lactobacillales > Streptococcaceae > Streptococcus. Next base: position 5,802 of record CAKQBM010000002.1, read on the forward strand.
TAATGGTCTACCTGTAGATGTGAATACTACAGTTGGTCTTAATGTTGGGACCAATAAGGATGTTGCTATTATTGGTGACTTTGCTAACATGGTTAAATGGGGATATGCTAAGCAGATTCCACTAGAAGTCATTCAATATGGTGATCCAGACAATTCTGGAAAAGACTTGAAAGGTTATAACCAAGTCTATCTTCGTTCAGAAATCTATCTCGGATGGGGAATTTTGGATAAAAACAGCTTTGCTCGTGTTGTGAAAGCGGGGTAGTATATGGAATACATTAATGTAAAAACAGGGACCACTATCGTTACTGAAAATGAAATTAGTGGAGGTGATTGGGTTCCGATTGGAGAATACAAGCCCTTGGACTCATTGACTAACGCAGCATTGAAAAAAATCCTTGATGAAAAAGGAATTACTTATGATAGCCGTGCAACAAAAACAGAATTGATTTCACTAATTGAACAAACTAATACTGATGCCCAGTAGTGGTTTGATTGGAGGTAGAAATGGAAAACTTTGCAACAGTAGAAGATGTTCAAACATTGTGGCGAACATTGAAATTCGATGAGAAAGAACGAGCCGAAGCACTGTTGGAAGTTGTTTCTCATTCTCTTCGTGTTGAAGCTAAAAAAGTTGGTAAAGATTTAGATGGGTTAGTGGGAACTGACCCATCATTTGCTTCAGTGGTCAAGTCTGTGACGGTAGATGTAGTAGCCCGTACCTTGATGACCTCAACTAATCAGGAGCCGATGACCCAGTTTTCTGAGAGTGCCCTAGGCTATTCAGTGAGTGGCTCTTATCTAGTTCCTGGCGGAGGTCTCTTTATTAAAGACTCAGAATTGAAACGTCTGGGCCTTAAGAAACAAAGATATGGGGTGATTGATATTTATGGGACAGATTAAAGGGATTACTGTAACTTTGATTGAAAAAACCAAGTCAGGTAAAGACGACTTTGGACACACTATTTATGAAAATTCAGAAATTCAAATAGATAATGTTCTAGTCGTTCCAGCTTCAACTGAAGATATCACAAATCAGCTTAATTTGACGGGGAAAAAAGCTGCTTATACGCTAGGCATCCCAAAAGGTGATCAGAACGAATGGAAAGACCGTGAAGTTCGTTTCTTTGGACGTAAATGGCGCACGATTGGCATACCTCTAGAAGGTATCGAAGCAATGATGCCTTTGGACTGGAATAAGAAAGTTATGGTCGAGACTTATGAGTAAAATGAAATTCGAATTAAATTCATCTGGAGTGTCAGAACTTCTTCGTTCTGCTGAAATGCAGAATCTCTTGAGAGAAAAAGGGAAGGAAGTTGCAGACCGTGCTGGAGAAGGTTTTGAATTGACTGTATCACCTGGTCAAAAGCGTGCAAATGCCACAATTAGCACAACAAACATCAAAAGCAGAAAGAAAAATGCTAAAGATAATACATTGTTAAAGGCTTTAAGATGATTGAAAAAATTGTAAAAAAATATTTAGATGAACAATTAGATGTTCCGACTTATTTTGAGCATGACATTAACATGCCTGAGACATTTGTAATCATTCAAAAAACTGGAGGTGGAGGGAACAATTATGTTCACTCTGCCACTTTTGTTTTTCAAAGTTATGCACCATCGCTTCAAAAAGCTGCTGAATTAAATGAAATTGTAAAAAATACAATTGAAAACATAATCACAGTAAATGAAATCAGTGGTGTTCATCATAATAGTGATTACAATTTTACAGATACCGACACGAAACAATATCGTTATCAAGCGGTATATGATTTAAATTATTTTTAAAAGGAGGTGTAATTTTGGCGCCAGAATTAGAAGCGACAGAAGCAAGAACACCAAATGCAGAATCAACAGGAGGAAAGAATATGACAACTGCATCAGCATCAAATGTAACGGCTGCAAAACCTAAAATCGGAGGGGCGGTCTCTACTGCTCCAGCTGGAACAAACCTACCATTAAATGCAAAAACAGTACTGGACGCTGCATTTAAAACTCTAGGGTATATTTCAGAAGATGGCTTGACAAACGAAAACTCACCAGAAAGTGAAGAAGTAAAAGCATGGGGCGGACAAACAGTCTTGTCTTCTCAAACTGAAAAGAAAGATACCTTCAAATATAAATTGATTGAGGGGCTTAACATTGAAGTCTTGAAAGAAGTCTATGGGCCAGATAACGTTTCAGGAACTCTTGAAACTGGTATTACTGTAACAGCCAATAGTAAAGAATTGCCAGAACATATCTTGGTTATCGATACATTGCTGAAAAACGGTTATGTGAAACGCGTTGTCATCCCTCGTGGTAAGGTTAGCAAAATTGGCACAATCAGCTACAAAGACGGCGAACCTATCGGCTATGAATTGACAATCACTGCATTACCAGACAACAGTGAAAACACTCACTACGAATACATTCAAGGAGCGTAATATATGGCTAAGACAGTTAAAGGAAAAACACCGTCTGGTTTCAATTTTGAAATCAGCGAGCGACGTTTAAATAACTACGAACTTCTCGAACTAATTGGGGAAGTAGATGAAGGAAATGGGCAAGCCTTTCCTAAAGTCCTTAAACTTCTTTTGGGAGATGAACAAGCTAAGGCTTTTAAAGATCATCTACGAGAAGAAGATGGTATTATCCCAACGGAAAAGATTTCAGACGAATTAAAATCTGTATTTGAAACTATTCGTGAAGTAAAAAAATCGTAGTCCTTGCACAGATGATAAGACAAGATGAAGATGCTCTTATCTGCGACCTTGCAGAAACTTATCGGATATACGACTATAGACAGCTACCTCTTTTACAGGTAGCTGTTTTTGCATATGGGTTAAGAGATGATTCCAGAATTAAAAAAATCATTTCAAACCAGACTGCCTCTTTAGATACGTTACTTTTTGCAAGCATGGTAGATAGGTTATCTCTTTCTTTATGGCTCCAGACTAAAGATGGTCAAAAAGGAGTAAATCGTCCTAAATCTATTGTTGACCAACTGACGAAACAGGATAAGGAAGAGAGAGACGAAAGAGAGTATCTTGTCTTTGAATCTGGTGAGGACTTTGAAAATTATCGTAAAAAATTACTAACTAAAATTGGAGGTGAGGAATAATTGGCAACAGAATTAGGTAAAGCCTATGTACAGATCATTCCGTCCGCAAAGGGAATTAGCGGAATGATTCAAAAAGAAATGGGTGGTGAAGTTGCTTCAGCTGGTGTTAGCGCAGGCGAATCCCTCGGTTCTAAAATGGTTGGTGCTATAAAAGCAGTAGTTGTAGCTGCTGGAATTGGTAAGGTAATTGGTTCAGCATTAAGTGAAGGGGCAGCTCTTCAACAATCTATTGGTGGTGTTGAAACCATTTTTAAAACATCAGCTGGAAAAGTGAGAGATTTCGCTGAAGAAGCATATAGGACTACAGGTTTGTCTGCAAATAAGTACATGGAAAATGTGACAGGATTTTCAGCAAGTTTGTTGGCTTCTCTTGGTGGTGATGTATCCCTAGCAGCTGATGTAGCTAACAGGGCAATGATTGATATGTCAGATAATGCTAATAAGATGGGGACATCAATGGATAGTATTCAGATGGCCTATCAAGGATTTGCCAAACAGAACTACACTATGCTGGACAACTTGAAATTAGGTTATGGTGGTACTCAACAAGAAATGAAGCGCCTTATAGCAGACGCGGCAAGCTACAAGAAAGAGCAAGAAGAACTGAACGTTACTGTAAAAGATGGAGATATGTCGTTTGGTAATATTATTAATGCTATTTCTGTAGTTCAGAAAAAATTGGATATAACAGGAACTACTGCCCTTGAAGCATCTAAAACATTTAGTGGTTCATTTGAAGCTATGAAAGCAGCTGCTCAAAACGTTCTCGGAAAGATTGCTATTGGAGAAAACGTTCTACCGTCTCTTAGAGCTTTACTTGATACAACATCAACATTTCTGTTTAACAATTTCTTACCGATGTTAGGGAATATATTTTCAGGACTTGGTATTGTATTATCAGAAGGCGTGAGCAATGTAGTGTCTCAGTTTTTTGGAGAATCTATCGGAAATGCAGTAAATAGTCAACTATCGAGGGTAGTAGGAGTCTTTCAAACTTTTTTTGATATGATTTTCGGATCCTTGAATAGGGAAGACAATATTGATATTTTGGAAGCTTTAGGTTTCTCTAGTGATGCTGCAGGTCAAATTGTCAATATTGCAGATAATATCCGTGAAACTTTTGTCAATATTGGTTCTGCAATCGGAGATATTTTAGGAATAGCAGGAGAATTTGTCAGCGAACTTTTAGGTATCGAAAGTGGTGAGCAGGGAGTAAATCTTCTTGGTACAGCTTTTGAATTGCTATCATCTGCTTTAAAAAATGTATCATCAGTTATTAAAGAAATCACTAATTTTTTTAAAGAGAATCAAGCAGCAGCTGATTTACTTAAAACAGCAATAGTTGCATTAGGTGTTGGAATACCAGTAGTCGAATTTGCGACATTCATAGCAGGTCTAGGAGGGATTCCTGGAATATTTGCAATCATTCAAACAGCTATTACAGGATTTGCAGCATCAGCTACAGCTGCTATTTCAGCAATTCCTATCGTAGGATGGATTGCAGCAGCAGTTGCTGCACTAGCTTGGTTTTTCACGCAGACAGAAACAGGTAAATCAATCATTCAAGATTTTATGACTTGGTTGTCTAGTATTTGGGAATCAATTGCACCAGGACTAACTGAAGTTTGGAATAACATGGTTACCGCTGCAACCACTGCATGGAATGCTATGGTGGAATTTGTAACTCCAATCATTCAAGCAGTCGTTGATTTCATTAAATCAATTTGGAATGATGTTTATCAATGGTTTGATGAGAATCAAGCACTTATTCAGCAAGTTTTCTCTATATATTGGAATGCGATTCAATCAAATATTCAGACGGTTTTGTCAGTGATTCAAGTTATCGTTGAGACATTTATGAATACATTTGGACCGTTCATAGAGTTAGCTTGGAATAACATTTGTACTGTAGTTATTACAGTGTGGGAATTAATTAAAAATAGCATTCAAACGGCCATTGATGTTATCCAGGGAATTATTAAAGCTATAATGTTGGCTATTACTGGAGATTGGAGTGGCGCCTGGAATGAGATTAAGGGAGTTGGAGATACAATTTGGAATGGAATTGTAACAAATGCACAAATTATATTTAATGGATTCGTTCAAATTTTATCTAATACGTGGGACACAATTTCATCTGTTGCAAGTAATGCTTGGGAAACACTCAAATCGATAGTCCTTGGATTAATTGATGGTCTGGTATCCGGAGCACAGAGCGCATGGGATACCATGTCTAATGCTGTATCTACTCTCGTAAGCAATGTGACTGGATTCTTTGGTCAATTGTGGAATATTGACTTGGGTGCAGCTGGGCAAGCAATTATGGACGGATTTCTAGGTGGTTTAAAAGCCGCATGGGGAGCGGTTCAAGATTTCGTTGGCGGAATCGCTGGATGGATTGCTGAACATAAAGGGCCTATTGAGTATGACCGTAAGCTCTTGATCCCGGCTGGTAATGCAATTATGCAAGGTTTAGATAGAGGATTGCAAGATAGATTCAGAGATGTAAAAAACACCGTTGGAAGTATGGCTGGAGAAATTTCTGATGTTTTTTCAGGAGATAACCTAGATCTAAATTCGACTTCATCTGTTTCAAAAAATCTTGAAGCACAGTTATCTATGCCATCTGCTCAGCTTGAAGTAAAAGAGGATAAAACAGTGTCTGAGATAGCGATTCTGAGATCAAGTATGGAAAATATCCTTACTGCTATCCTCGAAAAACCAACAGATACTTACCTAGACGGTGAGAAAATCTCATTGAATAGCTATCAAAGACAAGGCGCATTCTTTGCAAGGGAGGGTATTTAATGGATTTTATGATTATAAATGGATTTAATACATCTACCATCCCAAATTGTTATGTTGTCGATTTTGGTGAAGTATCAGGAGCAGAACCAAGAGGTGAAGTAGCTTCGCTTCATGGAGTAAATGGTTCATATCGTATACTAGATGGTTCTTATAATAGTTATGAAAGAACCTTTAAGTTCTACATTAAAAAATTAACCGATATTTCGGTTATAGTGGATAAATTTCAATCGAATGATAATATCCTTGAATTTAGTTATCATCCTGAATCGGTGTTTTACGCAAACTTCTTGACAGCAACTTACAAACCTAACGGAAACCATGCATGGGAACTTACTATTAAGTTGACGATGCAACCATTCAGGTATCCAAAGAGTGTTGCACCAGTTGTATTAACAAGCGCTGGAACGATTGACAATATTGGTACAGTCTATTCGGAACCTGTCCTTGAAATTGAAGGTGACGGAGATGTTTCAATCACTATTGGCAATAAGACAATGTATCTTTCTCTAAAAAATAAAGCAACCGTAGACTGTCGACAGGGAAGACAAAATATCTATAATGCAACAGGAGCGATACAAAATACTCTCAGAAAGCGTGGTAGCTTCTTTAAAATCCCTATTGGTCGCAGTGGTGTGACATTTACAGGAAATGTACGTAAGGTGACTATTCGTCCGAATTGGAGGTATAAAGTATGATTTATTTATCAGATGGAAACACACCTCTCAATGCAGCCTACGATGATAATATCACACAAGAAGCAAATAGCACCTATCAATTAACCTTTCGATTTCCGACTAACAACATCTTATGGCAGAGGTTAAGAGAGGAAACATTCCTGACAGCTGATGATCTACATGGTGAGCAAGACTTTGTGATTTTCGAGGTTGAAAAACACCATGGATATATTCAAGTCTATGCTAATCAGGTCATGACTCTACTAAATAATTATGTGATTGGTCCACTTGCTCTTGATCGCGTATCAGGTTCAACTGCTTTAAGTCAATTTGCTGGAAGTATCACTAGAGAAAATCCATTTTCTTTTTTCTCTGATATTGATGATCGCCATACTTTTAATACAGACAGCATTAATGCAATGGCTGCACTTACAAAAGATAAGCATTCAATTTTAGGACAATGGGGCGGAGACTTAGTTCGTCATGGATACCAAGTACGGCTTTTAAAAAATGGCGGTTCAGAAAATGAATCGCTTTTTATGTACCAAAAAAATCTTTCAAACTACAAACAGAAGACATCAACCAAATCATTAAAAACTAGAATCACTTTTAAAAAAACAATTAAGGGTTCAAGCGAAAATAATGATGAACGTAAAATTGCAGTTGTTGTCGATAGTCCACTAATCAATAAATACAGTCAGATTTATGAGGATGTTGTAGAAGTCAATGACCAAGATGTTAAGGATGAAGCGAGTCTTAGAGAATATGGCAAGCAGTATTTTAGGACATGCCTATGCGATTTGATGGAAGATAACATTGAAATTGATGTTGTGGGTCAGAGTGATGTTCCTGTTCAGATATTTGACGTTGTATGTGTCTACCATGAGACATTCGACTTAGACGTGCGAAAGAAAATCACTAAATACAACTACTCACCAATGGCTAAAAAATTGAAGTCTATTGGTTTCGGTCAGTTTCAATCAGGCTTAGCAAGTGCAATCGGTAATGCGGTAAGTGATGCTGTTAAGAATGAAACTCAACACTTAGACGGGATTTTTGAAGAAAAGTTAGCTAAAGAAATCCAAAATGCTGATCTTGCTTTTGACCGAAAAAAAGAAGAATTAACGAATCAATTCACAGATGAAGTGAACGCCATCAAAGCAAAAGCAGAAGAAAACAAGCAAGCGTTATCTGATGAAATCAACAGACGATTTCACGATTTCAGCCCCGCTGGTTTTGAAGAAGCTAAAGCCAAGGCAGAAGAAGCCTTGAGAAAAGCCGGAGCGATACCAGAGTTACAAGATAGATTTGAAAGTCTTGACCGTGAGCAAAATAGCCAAGGAACTCAACTGTACCAAATGTCAAACGAATTCCAGCGCGTCAAGGAAACAGCTCAACTCTATGAGAGAATTCTTGGAAATACACAAAACGGTATTTCTGACAACATTTCTCGCATGGTAATGACTAACCAAGTATTTCAAACAGAGGTTGGCAAGTATTCCACTCAAGGTGGACCGAATTTGCTCCGAAACTCACGAGCAGATGACGGGTTGAAGTATTGGAATGGTGCCCCGAATGAATTTCATTTTAGAGAACACGAATTTTACATGAACGGTCAAAAGCGTATGTTCTTGTTGGATAGCGGCGCACTTGTATATAGTCAGCGGTTTATATTTAAGCGCAACACGGACTATATCCTCAATCTGATAGCTTTTGACGCAAACACGGAAAGGGTTCGTATAACCTTGCGAAAACGCAAGAAGGACTCAAGCAATCCAGATTATGACGAGGTTCAGACCATTTTCAACAAAACAGGAACACCCGCTTTTAGTTCAGAGAGGGCCGTTAAACGCTCTTTCAAATTCAATACAGGTGATTTCGATAACGGTTATCTGGTATTTCAATACTTTGGCAATCCAACCGGTTGGTCTGGTATGTTCATGACTGAACTTGATTTTTACGAGGGGTCAAATGACCGCAAATGGCAGCCAGCGCCTGAAGATAGCGTAGAGCCGATTGAAGCAGTCAAAACGAAAGTAACACAACTTGCTGGGTCTTGGGCAGTGCAAAATCTAACCAATGCCGGTTCGATTGCTTCGCAAATCAATACGAATGCTAATAACATTCTGATTGAAGCGAGTAAAATCCGACTAAAAGGTCGAACACTTGCAGATGAGATTACAGCGATTGACGGGTATTTCAAACGTCTATTTGTCGGTGAAGGTAATTTTGCTACGTTGAATACGGATGTTCTACGTTCAAATTCGATTGCAGGTGATAAGTTAGCAGTTGACCAGGCTCTTATTGACAAACTTGTAGCAAGTGATGTGTTCACTAATACACTATCAGCCAAAAATGCTTTTATCAACAGGCTACGATCAACGATTGTAAGTGCAACCTTGCTTGAAGGTTATAAAGGTAAAATCGGTGGCTTCCAAATTGGTACACACGAAAAAGACCCTAATTCATATTGGTTTACTGGTTTGAACCAATTCCAAGTTGGTATGGGTAGTGGTAATGGTAAATGGGGTCAAACCGCTCTTTGGGTTAACTGGGGAAATAATTGGAATAGCCCTGGTGACACTGCTTGGTATGTCAAAAACAACGGAGAGATGTACTGCTATAATCAAGCTCATTTTTGGAATACGCCAATTATTCACGGAAATTTGAAAGTCAGTGGAAATATTTATTATATAACGGACGATAATACGAAGCAAGGTGGGTATTGGATACACTCGCCATCTTTTAAACGTATTCAAGAAAACGCAGGATATATCTATCTGTATCATTTTGACGATTCGTATGTATGGATACCCATCAATAAAGAAGTCTCTGACCGCCGTTTCAAAACTAACATTAAAGACAGTCAAGTATCTGGTCTTGATGTTATCGAGAGCCTTAAAACCTACTCTTATCGTAAGGAATACGATGAGAAAATAGAGGATATCTCATGTGGTATCATGGCTCAAGATGTTCAGAAATATGCCCCTGAAGCATTTTTTGAAAATCCAGATGGAGCCTATTCATATAACACTTTCGTGCTCGTACCTTATTTAATTAAGGCTATTCAGGAATTGAACCAAAAAGTAGAAAGGTTGGAAACAACAACATGAACGAACAAGACAAGCAGATTAGTAGTCTCACGATTAAATCATTGAGCGAGAGAATCAGCAATGAGGCTACTCAATCAGCAACGCTAGAAGCTCTATACACAGTTACAGCTATGGAACTTGAGCAAATGAAACGAATCATCGAATCCGATGAAGAACTTAAAGCAAAATTTGAAGAAGTGAAAGGACAAACAACAAATGACAGTAAATAATTATACTTTAGCAAACAAACCTTATACTCGCGGGCTTGGTGACAACGTTATGACCGTGGTTGAAATCAAGCTGGCAGACGGTAACCGCTATAGCTCAAATCTTCGTGAGTTAGCGGGCGACCGCACCAATGAAACGGAAGACGTACTTATTCAAGCGGTATTGGATATTTTACGTGCGGAATTAGATCCAGGTTCAGCAATTGTCCAAGCTAAATCTAAAATTGAGCAAGCTGAACAGAAACTCACTCAAACCGAAAACAAACAGAATGAACTACTTGAAATCACTGAGAAAATCAATAAAGTAGTTCGCGTTATGGCTCAAGACTCAATTATGGGTGAAAAAATCGCCTACGGAACTACTTATAAGGAACTTGTAGAACTCTTCCCGCTTGTTGAAAACGGCAAGAGTTATTCCCCAGGCTCAATGTTTGCGATTGAAGATCCAGAGCATACCGAACTTAATGGTGAAGGGAAACGCATCTTGATTCAGACTAACCAACAATTTATCTACCAGGGCGAAACAGTCAAACAGCTTGAAGGTTCACCATCTCAAAATGGCATTCTTGCTGTTTGGAAATTTGGATTGCCTAAAGCAGAAACGACTGCTACACCTGCGCCTACTGCTAATTAGTAGGAGGTGTTTATGCAAGATTTAGCATTTAGCGAATTGCTTGAGCACTTGAAAAATCTTTCATACAGTCCTTACATTCATTTCTTTTTCTGGTTGATGGTATTAGATATCGTGACGGGATATATCAAGGCATTCAAGACTAAGCGATTTGATAGCAAGGTGGGCACAATGGGATTGATTAGGCATTTCATTGTGTTCGTTGTTATCTTGCTGGTGGCTATGTATGCCCGTTCGCTTGGTTTCCGTAGCTTTGGGATTGCTTGGACCATGTTCTTCTCTTTCAATTATCTGTTTTCGGTGATTGAAAATTGGGAAATGATAGGTCTAGCTTTCCCAGAAGTGTTGAAGCCTTATATCAATCAAATCAAGAAAGACAATGCAAGAAAACTAGGTCAGTTTTTAATCAATATTGACCAGAAAGACAAAGTTGAACTAGAAATCAAAGAGGAGAATGATGATGAATAAAATTAACTGGTCCGTGCGACTTAAAAACAAAAACTTTTGGCTTGCTTTAGTCCCAGCTCTGGCACTACTTGCGCAAGCATTTGCGAATATTTTCAATCTTACTTTGGAATTCGGCGATACAGTCGATAAAATCCTAGTGTTTATCAATGTTTTGTTTGCGTTTCTCGTTTTGGTTGGTGTTGTTAACGATCCGACAACTTCAGGGTTTTCAGACAGTGAACGAGCATTGACCTATACTGAACCAAGCGAAGATTAACAGGTTTGAGAACCCTTTTGGGTTCTCTTTCTTTTTAAAAAGAAAGGAGGTAGCACTTGAAGAAGGTTATTGAGAAGAAGTTAACCATTTCAACCAATAATAGAGATATTGACAGGCTTTATCAAGAGTTCTATAGTAAAGATAAAGGCATTGCTGAGTTTAAATTCACGCTTGACGAGTTGATTGCTACTAAGGTTATCTGCTTGTTTTATTTCAAAAAAACCAAGAGATATAAAGAAGTTGAAGCAGCTATCGAAGGGAACTCGTTCACGGTTCAGTTTGATACATCATTGATCACCACAGATGAAAACGTGCTTGGTTATATCTACTTCGAGAAAGTCGAACAATCCGCAGACATTTATAGCTTCATGTTTAGCGTTCATGTAAGTGAGATTGACAAAGCTATTCAGACACCGCTCATTGAGCGTGAAGCTGGTCGAGTTGTCAACATCAATGATATTGTAACCAAACAAGAGCTGGATGCTTTGTTTGAAAAAATCAAAGCGCAAGGTGGCACGTATGACGATAGCGCCTTAAAACAGCGTATAGTAGCCTTAGAGAGGAAGCCTACTATTGACACTAGTCAGTATGCGACTAAGCAAGAATTGCAGAATGTTGCTTTATCTCAAGGCCCAAAGGGTGAAACTGGAGAACGTGGACCACAGGGAGAAGTTGGACCTCAAGGTTTGCGTGGTGAAACTGGCCCGCAAGGCTTACAAGGTATCCAAGGACCAATCGGACCTAAAGGCGAGGCTGGAGAGCGTGGACCTCAAGGTGAAGTAGGTCCTAGAGGTGCAGATGGAGCACAAGGGCCTCAAGGTATCCAAGGTGAACGTGGACAAGACGGACAACGTGGTGAACAAGGACCAGCTGGAGCGCAAGGTCCTATTGGTTTAACTGGACCAGTCGGACCTACTGGACCACGAGGTGCAGACGGTGTTGGTATTCCTCAAAAGCTGACCTTGACTGGTAACACGCTTGTTCTATCAGATGGCGGTGGAAGTGTTGTACTTCCTACTTCCACAAATACACCCACTGGACAAGCCAATGAGTACGAAATCCACGGAACAGGAATGCCTAACGGCAAGGTTACTGCTCCAGTCGGTACGACTTATGTGGATACCGCTGCAACTAATGGTGCTCTTAAATGGATAAAACGAAGCAGAACAGACAGTCAAGGCTGGGAAGTTCTGACTGGCGACACAGGTTGGCGAACCTTGAACATTGTTTCAAAATTAGGAAACTCATTCTTAAAAGTCCGCAGAAAAAATGATACAGTCATGTACCAATTCGGAGGACTTCAATGGGGTTGGTTTGGTATAGCACGTCGAGGTACTCCAGCCTTTATTGCACATCCAGGAAACCGTGAAAAGAAATGTTTCATCTTGCCAAACGGTTCTGTCCCTTATGGATTTAGAACAAGCGGTTCGTTAATTGGTCCAATTTTCAGCGATGATGGTGTACCTTACGGTACTTGGTATCTTGGTGGCCCTACTGACGCTAATCACTTGCGCTTCCAATTTAATGATCCAGTACCTACTGACCGAGATATTGGAGATATTCGGGTATCAGCAATATCATATATTACTGACGACCCATGGCCAACCACACTACCATAAAATGAAAGGAAAAAAATAAAATGGATATTGATACAAGTAGATATAGAGAAGGATTGCCTCAAATCGGATACGCTCCTTACAGGCAAGTTCATGCTCATTCAACTGGAAATAAAAACTCAACTGCTCAGAATGAAGCGGACTACCACATGCGCAGACCAGTAGAGTCTGGCTTTTTCTCTCACGTTGTAGGGAATGGACGAGTCATGCAAGTCGGACCAACAAATAATGGGTGTTACGACGTTGGTGGCGGCTGGAATTATGAATCTTATGCAGCAGTCGAATTGATTGAAAGCCACTCAACTGAAGAAGAGTTTATGGAAGATTATCGTCTATACATTGAATTATTGCGAAATCTAGCCGAAGAAGCTGGAATCCCTGTAACTCTTGATAGCGATGAATTGGCAGGTATCAAGTCGCATGAATACTGTACGAATAATCAACCTAACAACGCTAGTGACCACGTTGACCCATACCCATATTTAGCAAGCTGGGGTATCAGCCGTGAACAATTCAAGCATGATATTGAAAATGGTCTGGAAGAAATCAAGGAAGGTTGGCACAGCAATTCAAAAGGCTGGTGGTATCAAAATGCAGATGGTAGCTATCCAACAAACAAATGGCAAAAGGTAAATGATGTATGGTACTACTTCGATGAACGTGGATACATGAAATCAAGCGCATGGATCAAGCATACAGACGGATATTGGTACTACCTACTTTCTAATGGTGCTATGGCCACTGGTTGGGTGCTTATCGCTAACAAGTGGTATTACTTCAAAGAAGACGGTAAAATGCTTACTGGCTGGGTGAAATACAAAGAAAAATGGTATTATCTCGATAGTAAAGATGGTAGCATGGTTTCAAATGCGTTTGCCCAAGCTGCAGACAAAAAGGGCTGGTACTTCATCAAAGAAGACGGCACACTTGCAGATAAGCCTGAGTTCGTGATTGAACCAGATGGACTCATCACGGCAAAATAAAAATAGAAAGAATAAAAATTGATTACACTACACCGCTGGCTTATGCTAGCGGTTTTTTTGTTTACTCTGACATGAAATATGGTATAATATAGGTAGATAATCTTATATATACCTACTTTTCAAACACTAGCCCCTACTAGTGTTTTTTGTTTTAAAAGGGGCAAAAAAGGGGCAAAAATGTCGTAAACTTCTGTAAAACGATGTAAAAACAATTATTTTAAAGCTGAAAATGTAGCGATTTTATAAGATATAGGAATTTGATGTAAATATATGTAATGGCATTTTTAAAAGTAGATGGATTCTAAAAATGTAAAAACAAACCCTAGAAATATCAATCATTTCAAGGGTTTTTATTGTGTCTATAAATCGAAAAGGGGCACAGAAGGGGCAAAATTAAAAAATACTATCTAGCTTTTTAACAAGTTTATCTTCCATATCTTGCGTTGTATGAGAATAAATTTCGAGTGTCATTTTGGCATTTGCGTGTCCTACACGATCCATAATTGACTTAATAGGAAGACCGGCTTCAGCTAAAAACGAAATATGAGAATGCCGAAAAATGTGGCTAGATAGATTTTTATCTATTCCTACCCTTGTTCCGTATTTTTTAATAATTTGAATAAAAGACGATAATGTTATTGGACTATTCCAGCTTTCAAAACAAAAAATATAATCATCACTCGTTAATGGTTGGAAGCGTTCAGTAAGACGTACTATTTGCCTTTTAATGGCTTCAAGCGCTGCTTCAGATACCTGGATTGTTCGGATCGATTTTCTTGTCTTCGGGATTGTTTTTATCTTATGAATTGAATCGAAATTTCCAGCTATTTCAATTTTTTTATTTTGAAAATCAATATTCTTTAATTGAAGACCTGCAAGTTCGCCATAACGCATTCCAGTAAGAGCTAGAACGAGCACCATGTCCGCATATTTCTGATTGAATTTTTTGCTGTTCAATGCATCAATAAGCTGTTTAATCTCATCCATTGTTAGAAACTTTTTGCGTTTTTGCTCAAGATCCGCTACAGTTTCTAATGGCTTTGAAATACTTGTGAAACTCACTTCATTCTTATCAATATAAGAATATTTTAGAGCATACTCAAAGATGGTCTTTAATCTGATTCGGAATCTATTTGCAGTGTGATAGGATTTAGCTTCAAGGATTTTATCGAGCTTTTTTTGAATGAAACGTCTATCAATATTTATCAAAAGAATATCATCATTTATTTCTTTTTTTATAACTTTATCGATAAATGAGTAAGAGTGCTTTGTTGATTCTTTAACTGTCTTTTCCCATTGCTGATAGAAAAGGTTATAAATTTCCCCAAAGGTTATATTTTTTTCATTTTTTGTGTTTAGCTTTTTTTGTATCTTTTCCTGTAAAAGTAATGCTGCTTGATTTCGTGCCTGAGAAGTTTTCTTTTCCAGCGTGACTGATACCTTTTTTAATTTCTCAGTATACGGATCCTTATACCGTTCAAAAAATTTATACTTACCATTGGGTAATTCTTCCATCCACATTGATTTTTCCCCTTTATTTTGTTAAAATGGGTACAGAAAAGAGGGCTTTTTAATGCCATTCTTTCTATACACAGTACATCCTCACACTTTTGCTTGCAGGCGGTGTGGGGATTTTTGTTGCTTTTTGTTACTGTTAGTTGTAAAATAGTGATGAAAGGTGGTGCAAAAATATGTTTTCTTTTTTTACTCACATCAAACAAGAACAACAAAAGATGGAGCATTCTAAAAAAGAGATGGAATTGCGCCACAAGGAGTTTGCTGATAGAATCCGCATGGATATCCAAACAGGCGAGGAAGAACTAGCTTTAAAAAGAGAGTTCTTCAATCAGCGTTATGGACATCTATTTCGTCCTCGAAATAAATAGCAATAGGTCTTACAAGGTGATCATATTTGTTTACCATTCCAAAAGAACCAAGCATAATATTCAAGATTGTTGTTGGAGCGTACTTCAACATCAAGCTAGTATCTTTCATATGTGAGAAATCGTTAGGTATTTGTTCGTTAAAAGTCGATGAGCAGATTCCTAACATTTTTATTTTTCTTTTTCCGAGTTGCATAAAACTGAGTTGAACACTTTGAACTCGAAGAAATTCAAGGGGAAGTATGCTGAAGGTATTACTAATTTTGATTAGATTTGTTTCAGGTAATAACTTTGTTAAGTAAGAAGACATGTGCTTCATCATTTCAAAGTTGTTCCAACCGTTGCTGGAAAGTTCATCTTGGATTTGTTTAGTCTTAGGTAGGTGTTTGTCTTTGCCCTTTATTTTTCTCAATTCTGATTGTAGCGATTTAAATTCATCGTATCCAGGAAGTAAAAATCCTATTTCTTCTAAATCGCTTGTATTTGCTAATTGTTCAAAATTAAATACAGTCAACTCTCCAGATACAGAAATTAAGTCACCATCGTGGTAATTGCTATGTTTTATAAGATCTTTCGCCTCAAGACCAGTGATCAGCAAATCTAATGAATAATCGTCAAGAGCGGTTTCTACTAGATTTTTATTTGACTTAGAAAACACAAAGTTGTAACTATCAACATTAGTATTAGAATAGCTTCCTGTTGCTTTTAATGGAGCAGAGAGACCAAGCTCACTAGATGTGGTTATTTGCTCGGCGCTCCCTTCAGTTCTAGCATCGCTTTCTTCATCTTCGTTCACTAACTTAGTTAAGAGACCTGAGTTCTGCTGTGCTAAAAATGAATTGACAAGCTTAGTATCTAAATAAATAATTTCTTTCATTGATTTTACCTTTTTTTAAATCACTAACACTAAATACTCTTCTTTACCCGCTACAGTCAAAGTCTAGCTATGGCGAGTGTGAGGATTTTTTTAATTAGATGATTTTTTCAAAAACCATAGTAGCTTGGATACGGTCTCCACCACCAAGGCCTTTACTTCCACCATTTGTAGTACTGATAGTGTGAAGTCGGTATCCTTTTGCTACTTGTTTGTTGATTACATCTTCCAGTTCCGTCAAATTCCCTGATCCTGTACCAAAGAATTTTTCTTTCAAAGTGACTTGAAGGACGACATAATGTAATCCTTTTGAGCCTGAAGCTGTAGAAATTGATGATTCTTGTTTAACGTTGTTTAAAAATCCCATAAGATTTTCTCCTTTTTAAAATTATTTTAACTACCAGTTAATTTATAAAACTCTTCCTGAATCATATCTTCGCCCCAGGTTGTAGAGATTTTGTGTCTTTCTGCGAACTGGAGCCAGTTGAAGTCTGATACTTCGTACTGTGCGAGTTCTTCAGAGATGAGATGGCGAATCATGAAGCGGTCTGCTTCGTTTTCGTATTTGTATAGCAGCCGTTTGTAATTGGCTGGGTCGTGGTTTATGTGCCCTAATTCGTGAAGGATAACCTCTTCTCGTTCTTCCTGACTAAGATTACCATTCACATAGATAGTGCGCTCATCAGGAAAATAAAACCCTCTACGCTCCCACATTGTTTCGGGAAACAGATAAAGCGTGACCTGGTATTCATCCAGCAATTCACTCACTTTCAATGTCAGACACCCCCAAAGAAAGCTTAATAATTTGCGCGATCTTGTCAACGTCTTCATCCGACAAAGGTTTGCCATCGAATAAGACTACACGTTCACGAAGATTGGACAAGTCAACGGTACGGCCATCAGCAGTAGTGACAAGGTCGCTTGAAATAGCAGGATTGTCAGTACGACCTAGAAGATAATCTAAGGAAACATTGAAAAAGTCAGCAATCTCTTGCATTCTTTCAGCGCTAGCTTTTTGCCTTTTCAATGAATAAAGTGTATTTCTACTATATCCTAGCTTTTCTTCCAAGGCATTTAAAGAAAGACCTTGTTTTTTTGCTAGTTCTTTAATTCTTTCAAATGTCAGAAACATTGTTTTATCAACCTTTCTAAGCATTACGAAAAAATATTTTAAATTATACGTTTAAAACTGTTGACAAAATTAAATAAATAATTTAAAATAATAATCGTAAGCTAAAGAGTTAGCGAAACAGACAACTAAAAAAATAAAAACCTAAAAACTGATTGGCGTCCGTTTTGAATAGGTAAACCTTACTTTTTAGTAGGTCTTTTCTCTATGTCTTGATTTTAAATCATTCATTTAAAATTGTCAAGGAATTCGCTAACTTTTTAGGCAATTTTTTAAAAAGGAGGTTGGAGATGGAGGAACTCAAAATAAGAGAAGATGGTATTTATTTAAATAAC
Source organism: uncultured Streptococcus sp. (assembly GCA_934216185.1). Taxonomy (GTDB): domain Bacteria; phylum Bacillota; class Bacilli; order Lactobacillales; family Streptococcaceae; genus Streptococcus. Next base: position 23,882 of record CAKQBM010000002.1, read on the forward strand.
CAAAGATTAAAAGGTGTGCAAGCAATCAAAACAAAAAGCACGGCTGAAAGCAACCATGCTACTGTCTACTTAAAATTTATTGCCAAGCTGATTTGAAATGAGGTTGGTAATAACTTGTGATGAAATATCTTTAAGGACATCCAGTGAAAAAGAACCAACATTCTTTGCTATATCTTTTGTTCGATTCCAATTGTTATCTTGTCGAATATCATTGATGAACTGATGTCCATAAGGAGATAAATCTTGAATTGAGAAACCGCCGAAATAGTGTTGAACTTTGAGAAATAAACCACTATGTTCACATTGCCGAACATGGTAGAGGATTTCCTCTTGTGAATATTTTGGGACAAGCTTTTCATAGAGTTTTTCCTCTGAGACATCATTAGAGTATGTCGAATACTCTTCAATAACAAAAAGGATATCACGAATACAATCAGGATTTAATTTCATCAGAATACCTCGTTTTTTAATTTCATTATACCAAATTTAGAAAGGAAAATATATGAGCCAACAACATCAAAAATGGATTCAACTTGTTAAAGATAGATTGAATTCAGAAGGAATGACACAAACACATCTTGCCCGTGCTTGCGGAGTGAAGAAGCCGACCATTTCAGAATTACTGAAATATGGTAAAGGTAGCGACAGATTGAAAAACCGAGTGTGTGATGTCCTAGGCATCGACGAAAGCTGGGTTGATTTAGGAGAATAAGATATGAATAATACAGCTCAAAAAGTAACAAGAATTGATAAAGATGCATGGGATATCGCTACTGAACTAGCCAACGAATACGGTGTATCTATCTGTCATATTATCAGCGAAAGTGTTCGCTATTGTGCAGAAAATGCTGAGTTTAAAGAGGTTGACGTTGTGGTTAAACGACTTTCTGTCGGTGGGAAGGTATTGGAGTAGGAGGGAAGGAAATGAAACCAAGACGATATCCGTATAGTGAAAAAAGAAAAGCCCTGATAACTCAGCAATAAAATGCAATCGCATCAAGGCAGTTGATATCAAGTTGGATAAATCAAGTCTTACTTTTAAAGAAGATAAGATTATCATACGAGGTCAGTCCATTACTGGTGTGGATGGATTTATATAACAAAAAAGTACCTGACGAGAAGTCGGGCACTAATCAAAATTACTAACTAAATTATATCACGAAAGGAGCAAAAATGGAAGCAATCGAAGTTGTGAGAATTAGGGATGTGATCATTGAGAAGGTTTCGGCCAACGATGAAGAATTAGAACACATCTTCGGATGTACAAAGCGACAAGCAGGAGACATGAGACGAGAGATGAAGAAGCTACCTAGTCAACAGAAGCATCTCAGAAATGATGGCCAACTTGTCACGATTAAAGGATTTGATGCCTATCTACAATACAGAGGCAGTCGAGAATGGAAAAAAGAAATGGAAACAAGCAAGAAAATGAGGTCAGTTGGATGAAACGAATTAATTTTTTTAACAAAATCAAAAACTGGTTTTTTAGAACAGCAGTCGAAGTCAATGCAGACTGGAAAGCTATAGCTTTGGATTTGAATAGAGCTTTGATAGGTCTTCAAGAAAAATACCAGGAAGCAAATCAACGTATCGCAGATCTTGAAGAAATCGTAGCAATCTATGAAGAAAAGGAAAACACAAAATGATTGAATATATCTATTTCGGAACAACAATGCTTCTTTTGCTCTGGGCACTAGTAAATGAGCTAGATGACCGAGCAGAGGCTAAAAGGGAAAACAAACAACTAATTGCAAGCGACATCGCTCGTATGAATCTGAGAAATTCAGATAAGCAATTTACATATGACGTAGATCCACCAATTGGATTGAAGTAGGGGAGGAACATATGAGTGTAAGTCGCAACATGAACGAAATGGAAATTCGTGTGTTAAATATGATTCTTAATTGCGCTACGTTCGATCTTCCAATTCAAGCAAGTGAAATTCGATCAGAAACTGAACTCTCAAAACGTAAGTTAGAAGAAGTTATTGAAAGTCTTCGCGTCAATTTTGGTCATCCTATCGTAGCTAAGAAGATGAAGCCAAACGGATATTACTTACCACGAAGCGAGGAGGAGCGACAAGCAGGTTTAGCTCCTTACCGTCGTCAAATCTTAACCGAACAGAAGAACCTTGCTGCTGTCATGAATATTGATTTGAGAGAATATTGGGGGGATGGTGTATGACTTTAAAAAACAAACGTTACTTTTGGATACAACTCACTCAAGATTTTTTTAAATCTAAAGAAATGAAATTGCTTCGTAAAATTGCTGGCGGTGATACTCATACTATTATCTATCTAAAAATGATGTTGATTAGTTTAGAGGATGGAGGTCGTATTTACTATGACGGCTTAGCTGATAATTTAGCTGAAGAACTCTCTCTTGTAATTGATGAAAATACTGAAGATATTAAAATCACTTTGATATTTCTGGAGAGTAAAGGTCTGTTGACAAAGAAGTCTGACAGAGATTATTTCTTGGAACAAGTTCCTGAAATGGTAGGGAGTGAAACAGCTAGTGCCAGAAGGGTTCGCAAGTTTAGAGAAAACAAATTAGCGTTACAATGTAACAACGATGAAACAAAGCGTAACGGAGATATAGATAAAGAGATAGATATAGATAAAGAGATAGATATAGATAAAGATAAAAATCCTATTGAAGTCATCGTAGAAGAATATCAGTCTCGTATCGCTCCGTTGGATGGCAATCAATTAGAAGTCTTAAAAGAATTTATCACATTGGATGGTATGGAAGCGAAAGTTGTCCAGAAAGCAATAGGCCTTGCTGCTGATAATGGCAAAAGAAATTTTAGCTACATCAAGGCTATATTGACCAATTGGAAAAATGATGGAGTTTTGACAATTGCAGCAGTTGATGAACGTGAGCGAGCCTACAAGGAAAGTAAAATCAGTAAACGGACCAGTAATAAAAAATCAAATGTTCCTGATTGGTCTCAACCTAACTATGTAAATACTACGAGTGAGGAGACCAAGGAAGAACTTGAACGACGTAAAAAGGAATTACTTGACCGACTCGAGACAGGAGAAAGTTAATGTTTATTTTAAAACATGGATTAAAAGAGGATAAACCTTTTGTAAAGTCCGTAACAATTGGAGTGACAGGAATTGATATTTCTTTCTCTAATGAAAAAAAAGCTTTAAGATTCGCATCTCGTGGAGCATCGATTCAAGTAGGAAATGCTTTAAGAAACTCTTTCGGTAATTTCTATCCAGTAGAGATCGAGGAATGATAAAACTTTATTTTGTCTATAACGGACATTGCAGGTTGTTTTTGGGAGAATACAACAATGTTGATGACCTTATTGAAGACATGAAAGACCATCAATGGGATAATTCTGGAATAACTAGACCACATTTTATAAAACACATCAAGAAGGACAGCGTTAGATTTGATTATGGCGCAAAAGATTGCTACTACCTAGCAGTCAAATAGGAGGTAAAAATGATTAACAATGTAACACTTGTAGGACGATTAACAAGAGACCCTGAATTAAGATATACACCATCAAATATTGCAATCACGACTTTCAACATGGCAGTCAATCGGAATTTTAAGAATCAAGCAGGTGAACGTGAAGCCGATTTTATAAATTGCATGATTTGGCGCCAGCAGGCTGAAAATTTTGCAAGTTGGGTAAAAAAAGGAAATCTTGTAGGCATTACTGGCCGCATCCAGACTCGTAGTTATGAAAATCAACAAGGTCAACGTGTCTATGTGACTGAAGTTGTAGCTGATACATTTCAGCTACTAGAAAAACGTGATCACTCAGCAAATAACTCAAATATTGAAGAACAAATGCCACAAAGTTTCGGAGCTACAAATCCTTTGGACATTTCAGATGACGACATGCCATTCTAGGAGCTATTATGATGAACACGATTAAACAATCCATGATTGAAGCTCTGAAACATTCAATCGCACAAGCAGAAGCAAGGATTGAAAAATCATCTGATCCATGCGTGAAGTCACTTGCGCATTCACACTCTGCTGAACGTGATTTTTGGAGAAAAAAGCTGAAAAGGTATAAAAAACAGTTGGAGGAGTTGGAAGAATGATTGTATGGGCATTGTTTGATAGTGGCAATGGTTCATACACAAAAGCCGTCAACACCCTCAATAGTTCGGGGGGGGCGAATATTAAAGTGTATCCGATTGGTATTGATATCGAAAACAAGAACAATCATTTTATACCGTTAAATTTAGCAGACTATTCAAGGCTTTTTGGGAACAACACACTTTTTGATACACTTGACCAATTGCCACACCCTGGCTTAATCATAGCAAGCCCTCCATGTGAAAGCTGGTCAAACGCTAGCGCAATAGCAAACGGAAATGCTTGTTGGAAACAGGAAGATTTATCAGATAGTCTATTTAAACCACAAATTCAACCAAGCATATTTACTATTCGAGCAAACAAAGACTACGAGAATGCGTACAATAATTATCGCTATGATAGGCAATTTATGAAAAGGGTGAATGGTGAACTCTGTGCATTTAATACCATCGAGATCATAAAAAGGTATCAACCTAAGTATTGGATAATAGAAAACCCAGCAAGTGGGCGATTGTGGAGATACATTGAAGAGATTATGGATTTTAAACTACCATATCTCAATCCTACACGATATAACAATTATGGTTATCCAATTCAAAAACCCACAAAATTTGCTAGTAATCTTGATTTAGGTCTTAAAAATGACATTATTAAGCAAGACATAGAATGGTGTAATTTTTCAAAATCGTACAATGAACGGTCGAATATACCACAAGAATTAGTAATAGAAATTTTAAAAAAAGTAAAAAGGGAGTTGGAAAATGAATAAACAAGTAGACGAACCGCAGAAAGTAACAATCCCGCAGTTTGTGGCGGAGTATATCGAGGAAAGTAGATTGAAAGGCTGGGATTTACTAGCTTCGATGTGCTTTGTACTTACTGCAAAAAACAAAAAAACTACAAAATGGTTTTATTTAGGCGAAAATAAAAATATATTCGCACTTGCTTGGATTTTCGGCTACGAGGTCGAGGAAGAAAAGCGGTATCGGGTGAGAGTGAAAGGGATTTGCGGAAATCATGAAACTTTAAACTGTGAAAAACATTCAAATGAATGGCTTTTTTCAAGTTCAGAAGAAAACCGTACTTACAAAACAAAATTCACTCGCAAAGAACTTGAAGAAGCCGGATTTGGCTGGGTATTCGATTGTGAGGGTATTAAGATTGAGGAGGTGGAAGAATGAGTAAATTTGAAATCTCTCTGTCTAAAAATGACCTTGAACATATCGCTAACGGTTATGACATCAAAATCAAAATCAACGGTAAAAGATTTTTGGAAACAAATGAAATAGTTTTGAAGCCTGCATTGATAAATGATGTTATGGCTCCGATATTGAATTATAGAAATAAAATAATCGATACCGAACAGCAAAATATTGTTAATAATTTTATAGGAGGTGCAAGATGATTCCAAAATTTAGAGGGCGTTCCGTTGAAGCTTTTAGCGAAGAGGAATGGAAGTATGGGTACTTGATTGAAGATGAAGGGTATTCATTTATTATTAATTAAGTTATTGAAGCTAACGAACAGTATATTACTATTGGTTCTTGGTGTCCAGTAAATCCTGACACACTAGGACAAACAACAGGACTTTTTGACAAAAATGGTAAAGAAATCTTTGAGGGGGATATACTCGGTATTGAAACTGATGAAGGAATTTTAAACGTAAATGTTTTTTGGGACGACAAACACGCTTTATTTATGTTTGAGTCGGAAATACACAACGAGAAAGAACTCTTAGCAGAATTGGTTGAAGATAATGCTTATCCATTTGAAGTCGTTGGGGATATATATCAAAATCCTGAACTTTTGGAGGTTACAGAATGAAACGCTTTTTAATCGGCTATGCCATACTCACGACTTGCTTGTTATTCATGCAACGTGAAGCGCAGAAACCCTTGCTAGTCTATCACGCTGATAGTAAATATCAGATTACTGGCAAGGTTGAAGCTAAGAAGAAAATCGGAAGTCTTTTCACTATCACAGTAAACGGGAATGTGTTTGTGGTTAGTGAAGAGCGATTTGATAAAGTAGAAATTGGAGAAGAGGTAAAAATATGAATTACAAAGATTTAGAAGAAAAGGTTCAGCAGTGGTTTGTTGACAGAAATTTACATGAAGAGAATCCTGTCAAACAGTTCTTGAAGTTGATGGAAGAGTCAGGAGAATTATTTGAAGGTATCGCAAAGGATAAATCTGAACTAATCTATGATGCACTTGGTGACATCCAAGTAGTAATGATTGGGCTTGAGCAACAAATCAAGAATGGAGCTCAGATCTCCGCTAATCAACAGGAACTCGAATTGTTGCTGATGGTTTCAAGCCTGGGAAATATCGCGCAAAAGCTTTATGCTCACATTTGTCATAACGAAACTCAGACACCTCTTATTAAGTCTGATTTGATGTTTCTTGACAGTGTGGTTAGCACCGTTTCATTTTTAAATGGGACTACTGCTGAGAATTGTTTAGACGAAGCATACAACGTTATCAAAGACCGAAAAGGGAAAATGATTGACGGAGCATTCGTAAAAGAGGAGGATTTGGGATGATACCAGATGACTCCTTATGGGACTGAGTAAGATTGGAGGTGAACGATGCCTTTCTTTCCTGATATAAATGAATCAAAAACCAAAGAAAATGCCAAAAGAATTCTAGAAGGATATCTCAGATGGAGAAGAGTAGCTAATGACATAGATGGACAGAAGATAACAACAACCTATTCATTTATGCCACGGTCTCAATCTTCAGTCAGGATTAGCCAGGTTGAGAAATTAGCCATTCGAAAAGTTGATGCCGAACTTGAACTGGATGCGATTGAACAAGCAGTAAGTAATATACATGCTCCCCTCTATCGTAGAATTCTTATCGAAAAATACCTTCAGTGGAATTGTAAAAAAGATGAAGCAATCTTAATGGATTTATCACTTTCAAAAAGTTCTTATTACGATATTTTGGACAGGGCCTTAATGGCATTTGCTGAATTATATCGAAACGGAGAACAAATTGAAGTTTTAGAATAAAAAATGGAGTTTTTTTGGAGTTTTCTTGGAGTTTTCTTGGACTAAATTTGGAGTAAGTTCGGAGTAAAAATACGATTTAATGTGCTAAAATTATATTATGAAATAATTATAAAGGCAGGCACAACCTGCCTTTTCTTGTAGTTTGGAGGTGATACCATGAAGAAAGTAGAACCCATTCGTGAGCTTGATGACATTGAGAGAATGAAAGATTTTTTAAAGTCAAAGAGCGAACGAAACTACGTTCTGATTATGTGTGGACTGTACTCTGGAATGCGCATCAGCGATATAATACCTCTTCAGGTCAAACAAGTAACAGGTGATAGAATAGAAGTTGTCGAGAAGAAGACCAGGAAAGCTAAGCGATTTGCAATCAATCCAGAACTAAGAAAGGCTTTAAATCACTACATCAAAGAGAATGACTTACATGGTTATGATTATCTTTTTCCTAGCAAAAAGAAAGTTAGAACCGATGGAGTTAGAATTACTCATATTGGTAGAGTAGCAGCATACCAAATCTTAAAACAAGCTGCTGAGCATGTTGGTCTTAAAAATATAGGAACACATTCTATGAGAAAGTCATTTGGATATCATCACTATAGAAGATATCAAAATGTAGCAATTTTGATGGAATTATTCAACCATTCTTCACCAGATATCACATTAAAATATATAGGGATTAATCAAGATGAACTGGATGATTCGATGATGAAATTTAGATATTAATCACCTGTTTATTTAACACAATAAGAAAAAGTAAATTAGTGATAATAAAAATAGATGCAAGCACTTGCTAGAACTGATTTAGAAGAAGGTTGTTTTTATTTAACAGAATATAAGATATGTTAAATATACGAGGGTGCCAAAGAGATAATATCCCCACCAATAAAAACATACCCCAGGGTACTTAAATACCCCCTTTTATCTAAAAAAAGAAAGCCCCCCCATAATATGAATACCCCCCAAGAACGAGCAGACCGTATTGGACCACATCGAGTTGCGTTTGAAAAGAATAAAAAGATTATTCTCAAGACAAGAAATACTTGTGGGATTTGTGGATTACCAGTAGATAAATCGTTGAAGTATCCTCATCCTCTATCACCTGTGATTGACCATATTATTCCAATCAACAGGAACGGTCATCCATCAGATATCAACAATCTGCAGTTAGCTCATTGGCAATGCAATAGACAAAAGTCTGATAAGCTTTATGCTGATGATAAATCAACAAGTAAAACTGTTGTTGGAAATAGAAATTTACCACAATCAAGAGATTGGACAAAATATAAATCTTAATAAAATATAAAATTATTTTTTAAGAAAAATATAAATTAACAGAATACTAGATTTTTAGAAAAAAGGAAATGTATGAGAAAGTCCTAGTTAAGGATAGGGGGGTATCCCCCTCCCACTAGGCGCTCGAGGCCTTCACAC
>CAKQBM010000003.1 GCA_934216185.1 uncultured Streptococcus sp.
CAAAAGCTTTATCCACCAGCCTTTTATCAGCAATATTTCTTGAAAAATATGGTAGAATAGAAAGGATGGAGGAATCTGATGGTATTACAAAGAAATGAAATAAATGAAAAAGATACATGGGATCTATCAACGATCTACCCCACTGACCAGGCTTGGGAAGAAGCCTTAAAAGATTTAACAGAACAATTGGAGACAGTAGCCCAGTATGAAGGCCATCTCCTAGATAGTGCGGATAGCCTTCTAGAAATCACTGAATTTTCTCTTGAAATGGAACGCCAGATGGAGAAGCTTTACGTTTATGCTCATATGAAAAATGACCAGGATACACGTGAAGCCAAGTACCAAGAGTATTACGCCAAAGCAATGACTCTCTATAGCCAGCTAGACCAAGCCTTTTCATTCTATGAGCCTGAATTTATGGAAATTAGTGAAAAACAGTATGCTGACTTTTTAGAAGCTCAGCCAAAATTGCAGGTTTATCAACACTATTTTGACCAGCTTTTGCAAGGCAAGGATCACGTTCTTTCACAACGCGAAGAAGAATTATTGGCTGGCGCTGGAGAAATCTTTGGTTCGGCAAGTGAAACATTCGCTATTTTAGATAATGCAGATATCGTCTTTCCATTTGTTAAAGATGAAGATGGTAACGAAGTACAATTATCACATGGCGTTTATATGCGCTTGATGGAGTCTAAAAACCGTGAGGTGCGTCGTGGTGCCTACCAAGCCCTTTATGCGACTTATCAACAATTCCAACATACCTATGCCAAAACCTTGCAAACCAATGTTAAGGTGCAAAATTACCGTGCTAAAGTTCGTAACTACAAGAGTGCTCGTCATGCAGCTCTCGCAGCGAATTTTGTTCCAGAAAGTGTTTATGACAATTTGGTAGCAGCAGTTCGCAAGCATTTGCCACTCTTGCATCGTTACCTTGAGCTTCGTTCAAAAATCTTGGGGATTTCAGACCTCAAGATGTACGATGTCTACACACCGCTTTCATCTGTTGAATATAGTTTTACCTACCAAGAAGCCTTGAAAAAAGCAGAAGAAGCCTTGGCAGTCTTGGGTGAGGATTACTTGAGCCGTGTTAAACGTGCCTTCAGTGAGCGTTGGATTGATGTTTACGAAAATCAAGGCAAGCGTTCAGGAGCCTATTCTGGTGGTTCTTACGATACCAATGCCTTTATGCTTCTTAACTGGCAGGACAATCTAGACAATCTCTTTACTCTTGTTCATGAAACAGGTCACAGTATGCATTCAAGCTATACTCGTGAAACGCAGCCTTATGTTTACGGAGATTATTCTATCTTCTTGGCTGAGATTGCCTCAACGACCAATGAAAATATCTTGACGGAGAAATTATTGGAAGAAGTGGAAGACGATGCAACGCGCTTTGCTATTCTCAATAACTTCCTAGACGGTTTCCGTGGAACAGTTTTTCGCCAAACTCAATTTTCTGAGTTTGAACACGCTATTCACCAAGCGGATCAAAATGGTGAAGTCTTGACAAGCGATTTCTTAAATAAACTCTACGCAGATTTGAACCAAGAGTATTATGGTTTGAGTAAGGAAGACAATCCTGAAATCCAATACGAGTGGGCACGCATTCCACACTTCTACTATAACTACTATGTATATCAATATTCAACAGGCTTTGCGGCCGCCTCAGCCTTGGCTGAAAAGATTGTTCATGGTAGTCAAGAAGACCGTGACCGCTATATCGACTACCTCAAGGCAGGTAAGTCTGACTATCCACTTAATGTCATGAGAAAAGCTGGTGTTGATATGGAGAAAGAAGACTACCTCAACGATGCCTTTGCAGTCTTTGAACGTCGTTTGAATGAGTTTGAAGCCCTTGTTGAAAAATTGGGATTGGCATAAGATGGTTGAATCGTATAGTAAAAATGCCAACCATAACATGCGTCGCCCTGTTGTTAAGGAAGAAATTGTGGACTTGATGCGCCAGCGTCAAAAGCAAGTCACAGGTTTCTTGAAAGAATTGGAAGACTTTGCCCGCAAGGAAAATATTCCTATTATTCCCCATGAAACGGTTGCTTATTTCCGTTTTCTCATGGAAATCATGCAACCTAAAAACATTCTGGAAATTGGGACGGCTATCGGTTTTTCAGCCCTCTTGATGGCAGAACATGCGCCAAAGGCTAAGATTACAACCATTGACCGCAATCCAGAAATGATTGGTTTTGCCAAGGAAAATTTCGCCCAATTTGACAGTCGTAAGCAAATCACTCTCCTAGAGGGAGATGCGGTAGATGTCTTATCTACCTTGACAGAGTCCTATGATTTCGTCTTTATGGATTCTGCCAAGTCTAAATATATCGTCTTTCTACCAGAAATCCTCAAACATTTGGAAGTCGGTGGTGTGGTTGTCTTGGATGATATTTTCCAAGGTGGTGATGTTGCCAAGGACATTATGGAAGTCCGTCGTGGCCAGCGAACCATTTATCGTGGCCTTCAAAGATTATTTGATGCAACCTTAGACAATCCAGGACTCACTGCAACATTAGTACCTTTAGGGGATGGTATTCTCATGCTTCGTAAAAATGTAGCAGACGTTCAATTACCTGACGGCGAATGATTTTCAGAAAAATTTAAGAAAATATAGTAAAATAGATAGGGTAACACTTATCTCAAAGGAGTAGACATGAAGAAAAAACTATTGGCAGGTGCCATTACACTATTATCAGTAGCAACTTTAGCAGCTTGTTCGAAAGGTTCAGAAGGAGCAGATCTTATCAGCATGAAAGGAGATGTTATCACAGAACATCAATTTTATGAGCAAGTGAAAAGCAATCCTTCAGCACAACAAGTGTTGTTGAACTTGACCATCCAAAAGGTATTTGAGAAACAATATGGCTCAGAAGTAGATGACAAAGAAGTCAACGATACTATTGCCGAAGAAGAAAAACAATATGGTGAGAACTACCAACGTGTCTTGTCACAAGCAGGAATGACCCTTGAAACACGTAAAGCTCAAATTCGTACAAGTAAATTAGTTGAGTTGGCAGTTAAAAAAGCAGCAGAAGCTGAATTGACAGATGATGCTTACAAGAAGGCCTTTGACGAGTACACTCCAGATGTAACTGCTCAAATTATCCGTTTGGACAATGAAGACAAGGCCAAAGAAATTCTTGAAAAAGCCAAAGCAAGTGGCGCAGATTTCGCTCAATTAGCCAAAGATAACTCAACTGATGAGAAAACTAAAGCGAATGGTGGAGAAATCACCTTTGATTCTGCTTCAACAGAAGTACCAGAACAAGTAAAAAAAGCTGCTTTTGCTTTAGATGTAAACGGCGTTTCTGATGTGATTACAGCTGCTGGTACACAAGCCTACAGCAGCCAATATTACATTGTAAAACTCACTAAGAAAACAGAAAAATCATCTAATCTTGATGACTACAAAGAAAAATTAAAAACTGTTATCTTGACTCAAAAACAAAATGATTCAACATTTGTTCAAAGCATTATCGGAAAAGAATTGCAAGCAGCCAATATTAAGGTTAAAGACCAAGCCTTCCAAAATATCTTTACCCAATATATCGGTGGAGGAGATTCAAGCTCAAGTAGTTCATCAAAAGAATAAAACAGAAAAGGGCCAAATGCTCTTTTTCTTACGACAAAAATGGTCTATCTGATGGATAAGAGTTTTTTTCTTTCGGAAAAAATGGTATAATAGCAATCAAAACTAGAAAACAAACGGAATTTGGGAAGCAATTGTGTTATTCTCATTAGATTGGTGATACTATGAAGATTAGTAAGAGGCACCTGTTAAACTATTCTATTCTAGTTCCTTACTTACTTTTATCTATTCTGGGCTTGATTGTGGTCTATTCGACAACCAGTGCTATTTTAATTCAAGAAGGCCAAAGTGCACTGCAATTGGTCCGAAGTCAGGGACTATTTTGGATATTTAGTTTGATACTGATTGCCTTGATATATAAGTTGAGACTGAATTTTTTAAGAAATGAACGTCTTTTATTTATCGTTATGTTCGTTGAGCTGATTCTTTTAGTTTTGGCTCGTTTGATTGGTATTCCTGTCAATGGAGCCTATGGCTGGATTTCTGTAGGACCTTTGACAATTCAGCCAGCCGAATATTTGAAGATTATTATTATTTGGTATCTAGCAAATAAATTTTCCAAACAACAAGAGGAAATAGCTATTTATGATTTTCAAGTTTTGACACAGAATCAGTGGCTTCCTCGTGCGTTTAATGACTGGCGCTTTGTTCTCTCTGTACTGATTGGGAGCCTTGCTATTTTCCCAGATTTGGGGAATGCTTCTATTTTAGCTTTGGTTGCCTTGATTATGTATACAATTAGTGGTATCGCTTATAGATGGTTTATTGCATTTTTGGGAATTTTGGTTGGTATTTCTGCCCTATCCTTATCACTGATTTCTTTTATAGGGGTTGATAAATTTTCAAAAATTCCAGTATTTGGTTATGTGGCTAAGCGTTTCAGTGCCTACTTTAATCCCTTTGCCGATTTGGCAGGAGCAGGCCATCAACTCGCAAATTCCTACTTTGCCATGGTAAATGGTGGTTGGTTTGGTCTAGGTTTAGGAAATTCAATTGAAAAACGTGGCTATTTACCAGAGGCTCATACAGATTTTGTATTTTCAATTGTCATCGAAGAATTTGGATTTGTAGGAGCCAGCTTGATTTTAGCACTTGTCTTTTTCCTTATTTTACGAATTATCCTAGTTGGAATTCGTGCTAAGAATCCCTTTAATTCCATGATGGCGATTGGGGTTGGGGGGATGATGTTGGTACAGGTCTTTGTCAATATTGGTGGAATTTCTGGCATTATTCCCTCGACAGGAGTAACTTTCCCTTTCTTATCGCAAGGAGGAAACAGTCTCCTAGTCTTATCTGTAGCCATCGCCTTTGTCTTAAATATTGATGCAAGTGAAAAGCGTGCCCAATTATATGAGGAGTTAGAAACTCACTCATCAAACTATATGTAGAGCTGATAGTGGAAAGGATTACCTATGTCTCTTCAAAAATTAGAAAACTATAGTAATAAAGCTGTCGTGCAAGAAGAAGTATTGATTTTAACAGAATTGTTAGAAGATATCACTAAAAATATGCTTGCCCCAGAGACTTTTGAAAAAATTATGCAGTTGAAGGAATTGTCAACTCAAGAAGATTATCAAGGCTTGAACCAATTGGTTACTAGCCTGACAAATGATGAAATGGCTTATATTTCACGCTATTTCTCTATCTTGCCCCTCTTGATTAATATTTCAGAGGATGTGGATTTAGCTTATGAAATCAACCACCAAAATAATATCGATCAAGATTATCTTGGGAAATTATCAGCAACAATCAAAATGGTTGCAGAAAAAGAAAATGCGGTTGAAATTCTTGAACACTTGAATGTTGTCCCTGTTTTGACAGCTCATCCAACACAAGTTCAACGTAAGAGTATGTTGGATTTGACTAACCATATCCATACCCTCTTGCGTAAGTATCGTGATGTGAAATTAGGCTTGATTAATAAGGAAAAATGGCATAATGATCTCCGTCGTTACATTGAGATTATCATGCAGACAGATATGATTCGTGAAAAGAAATTGAAAGTGACCAATGAAATCACGAATGTTATGGAATACTACAATAGTTCATTCCTGAAAGCTGTTCCTCATTTGACTGCTGAGTACAAGCGCCTGGCTAAAAAACATGGCTTGGAGTTGAAACATCCTAAACCAATTACCATGGGAATGTGGATTGGTGGAGACCGTGATGGGAATCCCTTTGTTACAGCAGATACCTTGAAACAATCTGCTATGACCCAGTGTGAAGTCATCATGAACTACTATGATGAAAAGATTTACCAGCTCTATCGTGAATTCTCCCTTTCAACCAGCATTGTCAATGTCAGCAAGCAAGTCAGAGAAATGGCTCGTCAATCCAAGGATAACTCTATTTATCGTGAAAAAGAGTTGTATCGTCGTGCCTTGTTTGATATTCAATCAAAAATCCAAGCAACAAAGGCCTATCTGATTGAGGATAAGGAAGTTGGGGCTCGCTATGAAACAGCCAATGATTTTTATAAGGATTTAATTACCATTCGTGATTCCCTTATGGAAAATAAGGGTGAAGCACTGATTTCTGGTGATTTTGTTGAGCTGATTCAGGCAGTTGAAATTTTTGGTTTCTATTTGGCATCTATTGACATGCGTCAAGATTCTAGTGTTCATGAAGCTTGTGTAGCCGAACTCTTGAAATCAGCAGGTATTCATTCGCATTATAGTGAACTAAGTGAAGAAGAAAAATGTCAGCTTCTTTTGAAAGAATTAGAAGAAGATCCACGTATTCTTTCTGCCACTCACGTTGGAAAATCAGAGTTACTTGAAAAAGAATTAGCAATCTTTAAGGCTGCTCGTAAGTTGAAAGATAAGTTGGGAGATGATGTCATTCGTCAGACTATCATTTCACATGCAACCAGCGTATCAGACATGTTGGAATTGGCTATCTTGCTAAAAGAAGTAGGGTTAGTTGATAAAGAAAGAGCCCGTGTCCAAATCGTTCCTCTCTTTGAAACAATTGAGGACTTGGATCACTCAGAAGAAACCATGAGAGAGTACCTTTCTCTTCCTCTTGCTAAGAAATGGATTGCTTCACGCAATAACTACCAAGAAATCATGCTTGGTTACTCTGATAGCAATAAAGATGGTGGCTACCTATCATCATGTTGGACCCTCTATAAGGCTCAACAACAATTGACTGCTATTGGAGATGAATTTGGCGTGAAGATTACCTTCTTCCATGGTCGCGGTGGTACTGTCGGTCGTGGTGGTGGACCAACCTATGAAGCTATCACCTCTCAACCGCTCAAGTCCATCAAGGATCGTATCCGTTTGACGGAGCAGGGTGAAGTAATTGGGAATAAATACGGAAACAAAGACGCAGCTTACTATAACCTTGAAATGCTAGTATCTGCAGCCATTAACCGTATGATTACTCAATGGAAGAGTGATACCAATACCTCAAATCGTTATGAAGCTATTATGGATCAAGTAGTGGACCGTAGTTATGATATCTACCGTGACTTGGTCTTTGGAAATGACCATTTCTATGATTATTTCTTCGAGTCAAGTCCAATTAAGGCTATTTCAAGTTTTAATATTGGTTCACGTCCGGCCGCTCGTAAGACTATTACTGAAATCGGTGGTTTGCGTGCCATCCCTTGGGTATTCTCATGGTCACAAAGCCGTGTCATGTTTCCGGGCTGGTATGGGGTTGGTTCTAGCTTCAAAGAATTTATTGATCAAAATCCGGAAAATATTGAAATTTTGCGTGATATGTATCAAAATTGGCCCTTCTTCCAATCTCTTCTTTCAAATGTAGACATGGTCTTGTCAAAATCTAACATGAATATTGCTTTTGAATATGCTAAGTTATGTGAAGATGATCAAGTGAAGGCTATTTATGATACTATTTTAGACGAATGGCAATTAACTAAAAATGTTATCCTAGAGATTGAAGGCTATGACGAATTATTAGCTGAAAATCCATATCTAAAAGCAAGTTTGAATTACCGTATGCCTTACTTTAATATCCTTAACTATATCCAGTTGGAGTTGATTAAACGTCAACGCCGAGGAGAATTATCAAGCGATCAAGAAAAATTAATCCATACAACCATCAACGGAATTGCGACAGGATTGCGTAATTCAGGCTGATACCTATCAAGCTTCCTCTTTTCTATAGGGGAAGTTTTTAATTATTTCAAAAAAATTTTCAAAGAGTCTTGACAAGTAGTTGAAAAATGATATAATTTAACCATTCAGAAAAGTAATCATATAAACTTTTTAGAGAGTCTGTGGTAGCTGAAAACAGATAAGTGATGATGATGAAAATTGGGCTGAATGTTATTTAGAATTTGAAATCATAAAAATTCGGTGAGCACACCTTACAGTGCATCTTGTTATTGCGAGACAGAGCGATAGGAAAATTCCCTATAATTGAGGTGGTACCGCGCATCGACGTCCTCACACAAGTTTTTTGTGTGAGGACTTTTTTATCGGAGGTTTGTATGGAAAGAAGACGATGGCGTCGCTTGTTTAGATAAGTGAAGTATTTTAAAGGAATAAAAAAGGAGAAATAGAATGAAAAATAAACGTTTAATTGGAATTATCGCCGCGTTAGCAGTCTTAGTAGCAGGAAGTTTGATTTACTCTTCAATGAATAAACCAGAAGCTAAGAATGAGAAAAAAGTTGCTAAAGTTGGTATCCTTCAGTTTGTGAGCCATCCATCTCTTGACTTGATTTATAAAGGGATTCAAGATGGACTTGCAGAAGAAGGTTATAAAGATGATCAATTGAAAATTGACTTTATGAACTCAGAAGGCGACCAAAGTAAGGTTGCGACAATGAGTAAACAGTTGGTTGCAAATGGCAATGACCTGGTTGTTGGTATAGCAACACCAGCTGCTCAAGGTTTGGCTAGTGCGACAAAAGACCTACCGGTTATCATGGCTGCTATTACAGACCCAATCGGTGCTAACTTGGTTAAAGATTTGAAAAAACCAGGTGGCAATATTACAGGGGTATCTGACCACAATCCAGCTCAACAACAAGTTGAACTCATCAAGGCTCTGACACCAAATGTGAAAACAATCGGAGCTCTTTACTCAAGCAGCGAAGACAATTCCAAAACACAGGTAGAAGAATTTAAGGCTTATGCTGAAAAAGCAGGTTTGAGAGTTGAAACTTTTGCTGTTCCATCA
Source organism: uncultured Streptococcus sp. (assembly GCA_934216185.1). GTDB lineage: Bacteria > Bacillota > Bacilli > Lactobacillales > Streptococcaceae > Streptococcus. The sequence continues at coordinate 8,755 of CAKQBM010000003.1, forward strand.
ACAAATGAAATTGCTTCAACAGTCAACGTTATGACTGGCAAGGTCGATGCTATCTGGGTTCCAATTGATAACACAATTGCTTCAGCCTTCTCAACAGTTGTATCAAGCAACCAATCAGCTAAGAAACCAATCTACCCAAGCGCAACTGCCATGGTAGAAGCAGGTGGTTTGGCATCCGTTGTAGTTGACCAACATGATCTTGGTGTGGCAACTGGTAAAATGATTGCACAAGTTCTGAAAGGTGCAAAACCAGCCGATACACCAGTCAATGTCTTTTCAACTGGTAAATCAGTAATCAACAAAAAATTGGCACAAGAGCTAGGCATTACGATTCCTGAGTCTGTTCTCAAAGAAGCAGGACAAGTGATTGAATAATCTAATACTCAATGAAAATCAAAGAGCAAACTAGGAAGCTAGCCGTAGGCTGTACTTGAGTACGGCAAGGCGAAGCTGACGTGGTTTGAATTTGATTTTCGAAGAGTATAAAATGGAGGAGTTGGGGACATCTCCTCCATTTTTTTACAATAGAAATCATATAGAAAAGGTTAAGAAACAAATGATATTATCTATTATTTCTCAAGGATTTGTCTGGGCTATTTTAGGTCTGGGAATCTTTATGACATTTAGGATTTTGAACTTTCCAGATATGACGACAGAAGGTTCTTTCCCTCTTGGGGGAGCTGTTGCTGTCACTTTGATAACCAAAGGCGTGAACCCATTTTTAGCGACTCTTGTTGCTGTAGGAGCAGGTTGTTTGGCTGGAATGGCAGCAGGACTTCTTTATACAAAAGGGAAGATCCCAACCTTGCTTTCAGGAATTTTGGTGATGACTTCCTGTCACTCTATCATGCTCTTGATTATGGGGCGTGCAAATTTAGGGCTGCTTGGAACTAAGCAAATTCAGGATGTCTTGCCTTTTGATTCAGACTTGAACCAACTCTTGACAGGTCTTATCTTTGTGAGTATTGTTATTGGTCTCATGCTCTTTTTCTTGGACACCAAACTCGGACAAGCCTATATTGCTACAGGTGACAATCCTGATATGGCTAGAAGTTTCGGGATTCATACTGGACGCATGGAGCTCATGGGCTTGGTCTTATCAAATGGTGTGATTGCCCTTGCAGGTGCCCTCATTGCCCAGCAAGAAGGCTATGCCGATGTGTCTCGAGGAATCGGGGTTATCGTTGTAGGTCTTGCAAGTTTGATTATTGGAGAAGTTATCTTCAAGAGTTTGAGCTTGGCAGAACGTTTGGTTACAATCGTTGTAGGTTCTATCGCCTATCAATTCTTAGTATGGGCAGTTATCGCGCTTGGATTTAACACAAGTTATCTTCGTCTATATAGTGCAGTGATTTTGGCAGTCTGCCTCATGATTCCAACATTTAAGCAAACAATCTTGAAAGGAGCCAAGTTAAGTAAATGACAGCAATTGTAGAATTAAAAAATGCAACCAAAGTCGTTAAAAATGGCTTTGATGAAGAAAAGATTATTTTAAATGATGTTTCCTTAGAAATTTTTGAACAGGATTTTATCACGATTTTGGGTGGAAATGGGGCTGGTAAATCGACCCTCTTTAACACCATTGCAGGAACCTTGTCCTTAACCAGTGGAACCATCCGTATTTTAGGTGAAGATGTTACTAAGTTTTCACCAGAGAAGCGAGCTAAGTATCTGTCTCGTGTTTTCCAAGATCCCAAGATGGGGACAGCTCCACGTATGACGGTTGCTGAAAATCTTTTGATTGCCAAGTTTCGTGGTGAAAAGCGCGGACTGTTACCAAGACGTCTAGCTAGTTATAAGGATGAGTTTCAGGCAACCATTGAAAAAGTGGGAAATGGTCTTGAGAAACATTTGAATACACCGATTGAGTTCTTATCAGGTGGACAAAGACAGGCCTTGAGCCTCTTGATGGCAACCTTGAAGCGTCCTGAATTACTCTTGTTGGACGAGCATACTGCGGCCCTTGATCCAAAGACCAGTGTCGCACTCATGAAATTGACAGATGAATTTGTCAAGAAAGATCAGTTGACAGCACTTATGATTACCCACCATATGGAAGATGCTCTCAAATATGGCAATCGTTTGATTGTCATGAAAGAAGGACGAATTATCCAAGATTTGAACCAAGAAGAAAAAGCAAAAATGAAAATCTCTGATTATTATCAACTCTTTGAATAAACTAGGGAAACTAGGGAAAATGAGTGAAATGGTTTACTTTTTTTCTGAAATAAAGTATACTATATAAAGTAAACTATGATAACATGGAGGTATTGTGTATGGTTGACAAGCAAGTCATTGAAGAAATCAAAAACAATGCCAACATTGTGGAAGTCATAGGAGATGTGATTTCTTTACAAAAGGCAGGACGGAACTATCTAGGGCTCTGTCCTTTTCATGGTGAAAAAACACCTTCTTTCAACGTTGTAGAGGACAAGCAGTTTTACCACTGTTTTGGTTGTGGTCGCTCAGGTGATGTCTTTAAGTTCATCGAGGAGTATCAAGGAGTTCCCTTTATGGAGGCTGTCCAAATTTTAGGTCAGCGTGTTGGGATAGAGGTGGAAAAACCACTTTATAGTGAGCAGAAGCCTGCCTCGCCTTACCAAGCTCTTTATGATATGCACGAAGATGCTGCCAAATTTTATCATGCTATTCTCATGACAACGACCATGGGGGAAGAGGCCAGAAACTATCTCTATCAGCGTGGTTTGACAGATGAAGTACTCAAGCATTTTCGGATTGGTTTAGCACCTCCAGAACGAAACTATCTCTATCAACGTTTGTCTGGTCAGTATCGTGAAGAGGATTTCCTGGATTCAGGGCTATTTTATCTCTCAGATGCCAATCAATTTGTAGACACCTTTCACAATCGGATTATGTTTCCCCTGACCAATGATCAGGGAAAGGTCATTGCCTTCTCAGGTCGTATCTGGCAGAAAACGGATTCACAAACTTCTAAGTATAAAAATAGCCGATCGACTGCAATTTTTAACAAAAGTTACGAATTATATCATATGGATAGGGCAAAAAAATCTTCTGGAAAAGCCAGTGAGGTTTACCTCATGGAAGGGTTCATGGATGTCATTGCAGCCTATCGGGCTGGAATCGAAAATGCTGTCGCATCTATGGGAACAGCCTTGAGTCGAGAGCATGTCGAACATCTGAAAAGGTTAACCAAGAAGTTGGTTCTTGTTTACGATGGTGATAAGGCTGGGCAAGCTGCGACATTGAAAGCGCTGGACGAAATTAGTGATATGCCTGTGCAAATCGTCAGCATGCCTGATAACTTGGATCCAGATGAATATCTACAAAAAAATGGTCCAGAAGACTTGGCCTATCTATTAACGAAAACTCGTATTAGTCCGATTGAGTTTTACATTCATCAGTATAAGCCTGAAAACAGTGAAAATCTGCAGGCTCAGATTGAGTTTATTGAAAAAATAGCTCCCTTGATTGTTCAAGAAAAGTCTATCACTGCTCAAAACAGCTATATTCATATTTTAGCTGACAGTCTGGCATCCTTTGATTATGCTCAGATTGAGCAGATTGTTAATGATAGTCGACAGGCACAAAGGCAGAATCGCATGGAAGGAATTTCCAGACCGACGCCAATCACCATGCCTGTTACCAAGCAGTTATCGGCTATTATGAGGGCAGAAGCCCATCTACTTTATCGAATGATGGAATCTCCTCTTGTTTTGAACGATTACCGTTTGCGAGAAGATTTTGCATTTGACACACCTGAATTTCAGGTCTTATATGACTTGCTTGGTCAGTACGGCAATCTTCCTCCAGAAGTTTTAGCAGAACAGACAGAGGAAGTTGAAAGAGCTTGGTACCAAGTCTTAGGTCAGGATTTACCTGCTGAGATGTCACCGCAGGAACTTAGTGAAGTGGAGATGACTCGAAACAAGGCCCTCTTGAATCAGGACAATATGAGAATCAAAAAGAAGGTGCAGGAAGCTAGCCATGTAGGAGATACCGATACAGCCCTAGAAGAATTGGAACGTTTAATTTCCCAAAAGAGAAGAATGGAGTAATAATGGCAACAAAACAAAAAGAAGTAACAACATTTGACGTACAAGTAGCAGAATTTATCCGTAATCATAAACAAAAAGGGACAGCAACAGATGATGAAATCAATGCTAGTCTAGTCCTTCCTTTTACCTTGGATGCTGATGGGATTGAAGACCTTTTGCAACGAATTCAGGATGCAGGGATTTCGATCACAGATAACGAAGGAAATCCAAGTGCACGTGTTCTTAGCACTGAAGAAGAGCCAGAACTCAGCGATGAGGACTTGATTGGGTCAACTTCGGCTAAGGTCAACGATCCTGTTCGTATGTACTTGAAAGAAATCGGGGTCGTACCTCTCTTGACCAATGAAGAGGAAAAAGAATTGGCACTAGCAGTTGAAGCTGGTGATATCGAAGCCAAACAACGTCTTGCGGAAGCCAACCTTCGTTTGGTTGTTTCCATTGCCAAGCGTTATGTTGGCCGTGGTATGCAGTTCCTTGACTTGATTCAAGAAGGGAACATGGGCTTGATGAAGGCGGTCGACAAGTTTGACTATTCTAAAGGGTTCAAGTTTTCAACTTACGCAACTTGGTGGATTCGTCAGGCAATCACTCGTGCTATTGCGGATCAAGCTCGTACTATCCGTATCCCAGTTCACATGGTTGAAACGATTAACAAACTGGTTCGTGAACAGCGTAATCTCCTTCAAGAATTGGGACAAGATCCAACGCCAGAACAAATCGCTGAACGTATGGATATGACCCCTGACAAGGTGCGTGAAATCTTGAAGATCGCTCAAGAACCAGTATCGCTTGAAACACCAATCGGTGAAGAGGATGATAGCCATCTTGGGGACTTTATCGAAGATGAAGTGATTGAAAATCCAGTGGACTATACAACTCGTATCGTTTTGCGTGAGCAGTTGGATGAGGTCTTGGATACTCTTACAGACCGTGAAGAAAATGTTCTACGTCTACGTTTCGGACTAGATGATGGGAAAATGCGCACCCTTGAAGATGTGGGTAAAGTCTTTAACGTGACTCGCGAGCGTATCCGTCAGATTGAAGCCAAGGCTTTGAGAAAACTACGTCAACCAAGTCGCAGCAAACCGCTTCGTGATTTTATTGAAGACTAGGAGTGAGGATAAATATGGCTTATACAGAAGAACAAATCGAAACTATCAAAACACGAATTTTATCAGCCTTGGAAGAAGTTATCGACCCTGAGTTGGGGATTGATATTGTTAATCTTGGTTTGATCTACGAGATTCGTTTTGACGGCGACACAGGACAAACAGAGATTGATATGACTTTGACAACTATGGGTTGTCCCCTAGCGGACCTTTTGACGGACCAGATTTATGATGCCATGACCGAGGTGCCAGAAGTAACGGATACTGAGGTCAAACTGGTCTGGTATCCAGCCTGGACCGTTGAAAAAATGAGTCGCTATGCACGCATTGCCCTAGGCATTAAGTAATACTCTTCGAAAATCAAATTCAAACCACGTCAGCTTCACCTTGCCGTAGCTATGGTTACTGACTTCGTCAGTTCTATCCACAACCTCAAAGCAGTGCTTTGAGCAGCCTGCGGCTAGCTTCCTAGTTTGCTCTTTGATTTTCATTGAGTATAAACATATAAAAGCATGTGAGAGACCAATGGAAAAGATAGGAAATTTCCCCTCTTTTCCTCTAGTCTCTCCTTTCTTTTGCTGATTTTATTCAAAGAAAATGATATAATAGTAGTTATGGAAAAAAAGAAATTACGCATCAATATGTTGAGTTCAAGTGAGAAAGTAGCTGGGCAAGGAGTTTCAGGTGCCTACCGTGAATTAGTTCGTCTTCTTCATCGTGATGCCAAGGACCAATTGATTGTTACTGAAAATCTTCCAATCGAGGCAGATGTGACTCACTTTCATACGATTGATTTCCCCTATTATTTATCAACCTTCCAAAAGAAACGTTCAGGTAGAAAAATTGGCTATGTGCATTTCTTGCCTGATACACTTGAGGGAAGTTTGAAAATTCCATTTTTCTTAAAGGGAATTGTCAAACGCTATGTATTTTCTTTTTACAACCGGATGGAGCACTTGGTTGTGGTCAATCCTATGTTTATTGAGGATTTGGTGGCAGCGGGTATTCCATGTGAAAAAGTGACCTATATTCCTAACTTTGTCAACAAGGAAAAATGGCATCCTCTTTCACAAGAAGAGGTAGCGAGACTGCGAACAGAACTAGGTCTTAGTGACAATCAGTTTATCGTAGTAGGTGCGGGTCAAGTTCAGAAACGTAAAGGGATTGATGATTTTATCCGTCTGGCTGAGGAATTACCCCACATTACCTTTATTTGGGCGGGTGGTTTCTCTTTTGGAGGCATGACAGATGGTTATGAACGCTATAAGAAAATGATGGATAATCCTCCAGAAAATTTGATTTTTCCAGGTATCGTGTCACCAGAGCGAATGCGTGAGTTGTATGCCCTAGCGGACCTTTTCTTGCTACCTAGTTATAATGAGCTCTTTCCTATGACTATTTTAGAGGCTGCTAGTTGTGAAGCGCCTATTATGTTGCGTGATTTGGATCTCTATAAGGTGATTTTGGAGGGGAATTATCGGCCGACAGCAGATAGAGAAGAAATGAAAGAAGCTATTTTGGAATATCAAGCAAATCCTGCTGCCTTAAAAGATCTCAAAGAAAAGGCTAAGAATATTTCCAGAGAATATTCTGAAGAGCATCTGTTACAAATCTGGTTAGACTTTTATGAGAAACAAGCCGCTTTAGGGAGAAAGTAAAAAGTGAGGTAATCTATGCGAATTGGTTTATTTACAGATACCTATTTTCCTCAGGTTTCTGGTGTTGCGACCAGTATTCGAACTCTGAAAATAGAACTTGAAAAGCAGGGGCATGCTGTTTTTATCTTTACGACGACGGATAAGGATGTCAATCGTTATGAAGATTGGCAAATTATCCGCATTCCAAGTGTTCCCTTTTTTGCTTTTAAAGATCGCCGCTTTGCCTATCGAGGCTTTAGCAAGGCGCTTGAAATTGCCAAGCAGTATCAGCTAGATATTATTCATACTCAGACAGAATTTTCTCTTGGTTTGTTGGGGATTTGGATTGCGCGTGAATTGAAAATTCCAGTCATTCATACCTATCACACCCAGTACGAAGACTATGTGCATTATATTGCCAAGGGGATGTTGATTCGTCCGAGTATGGTCAAGTATCTGGTCAGAGGTTTCCTTCATGATGTGGATGGGGTGATTTGCCCGAGTGAGATTGTCCGTGATTTGCTGTCTGACTATAAGGTCAAGGTTGAAAAACGGGTCATTCCAACTGGTATTGAATTAGCTAAGTTTGAACGTCCAGAAATCAAGCAGGAAAATTTGAAAGAACTGCGTAGTAAACTAGGGATTCAGGATGATGAAAAGATGCTGCTTAGTCTTTCCAGGATTTCCTATGAAAAAAATATTCAAGCAGTTTTAGCAGCCTTTTCTGAAGTTCTGAAAGAAGAAGACAAGGTTAAACTGGTGGTAGCTGGCGACGGTCCTTATCTGGATGACCTCAAAGAGCAAGCCCAGAAACTAGAGATTCAAGATTCCGTCATCTTTACTGGCATGATTGCTCCTAGTGAGACAGCTCTTTATTATAAGGCAGCAGATTTCTTCATCTCGGCATCGACAAGTGAAACGCAAGGTTTGACTTATTTAGAAAGCTTAGCTAGTGGAACGCCTGTCATTGCTCATGGAAATCCTTATCTGGACAATCTTATTAGTGATAAAATGTTTGGAACCTTGTACTATGGTGAACATGATCTGGCTGGAGCTATTTTGGAAGCCCTGATTGCTACGCCAGACATGAATGAGAATACTTTATCAGATAAGTTGTACGAGATTTCAGCGGAGAACTTTGGAAAACGGGTGCATGAGTTTTATCTGGATGCCATCATTTCAAATAATTTCGAGAAAGATTTAGCCAAAGATGATACGGTTGGTCAGCGTATCTTTAAGACAGTTTTGTATCTTCCACAACAGGTGGTTGCTGTGCCCGTAAAAGGCTCTAGACGGATGCTGAAGGCATCAAAAACACAGTTAATCAGCATCAGAGATTATTGGAAAGACAGTGAAGAATAGAAAGAGGAACAGCTATGAAAAAACAATTAATGAGAAGTGGTCGTGATAAAAAGATTGCGGGTGTTTGTGCTGGGGTTGCTTATTATTTTGATATAGATCCTACTATTGTTCGTGTAATATAGGGTGTTCTTGCTTTTGGTTATGGAGCTGGAATTGTAGCTTATATCATTTTATGGATGATTGCACCAGTAGCAACTGACTATTGAAAACTAGCTGAATTCATGCTAAGATAATAGAAAATAGAATGTAACGAAGGAGAGAAAAATGGCATTTGGAGATAATGGAAATCGTAAAAAAACGATGTTTGAGAAATTAACTTTAATTATCGTTGTTATTATGCTTTTGGCAAGTATTTTGGGTATTTTTGCAACTGCAATTGGTGCCTTGAGTAATCTATAAATTGGATTACCTAAAAGTAACATTAGTGACTGGGATTTCCCAGCCCTTTTTTAAAGTGAGAAGAAAAAATGAGTATGTTTTTAGATACAGCCAAGATTAAGGTCAAGGCTGGTAATGGTGGCGATGGCATGGTTGCCTTTCGCCGTGAAAAATATGTCCCTAATGGCGGTCCTTGGGGTGGTGACGGTGGTCGTGGAGGTAATGTGGTCTTTGTTGTAGACGAAGGACTACGTACTCTCATGGATTTCCGCTACAATCGCCATTTCAAGGCTGATTCTGGTGAAAAAGGAATGACCAAAGGGATGCATGGTCGTGGTGCAGAAGACCTTCGTGTTCGTGTGCCACAAGGTACAACTGTTCGTGATGCAGAGACTGGCAAGGTCTTGACAGATTTGATTGAACATGGTCAAGAATTTATCGTTGCCCACGGTGGTCGTGGTGGACGTGGAAATATCCGCTTTGCGACACCAAAAAATCCTGCACCGGAAATCTCTGAAAATGGAGAACCAGGTCAGGAACGTGAGTTACAATTAGAACTAAAAATCCTTGCGGATGTCGGTTTAGTAGGATTTCCATCTGTTGGGAAATCAACACTGCTCAGTGTTATTACCTCAGCTAAGCCTAAAATTGGTGCCTACCACTTTACGACCATTGTGCCAAATCTAGGTATGGTTCGTACCCAATCAGGTGAATCCTTTGCAGTAGCCGACTTGCCAGGTTTGATTGAAGGGGCTAGTCAAGGTGTCGGGTTGGGGACTCAGTTCCTCCGTCACATCGAGCGTACACGTGTCATCCTCCATATCATTGATATGTCAGCTAGTGAAGGTCGTGATCCTTATGAGGACTACTTAGCTATCAATAAGGAGTTAGAGTCTTACAACCTCCGTCTCATGGAGCGTCCACAGATTATTGTAGCCAATAAGATGGACATGCCTGAGAGTCAGGAAAATCTTGAAGAATTCAAGAAAAAATTGGCTGAAAACTACGATGAATTTGAAGAGTTACCAGCTATTTTCCCAATATCTGGTTTGACCAAGCAAGGTCTGGCTACGCTTTTGGATGCTACAGCTGAATTGTTAGACAAAACAGCAGAATTCTTGCTCTATGACGAGTCCGATATGGAAGAAGAAGCATACTATGGCTTTGACGAGGAAGAAAAAGCCTTTGAAATTAGTCGTGATGATGATGCAACATGGGTGCTTTCTGGTGAAAAACTCATGAAACTCTTCAATATGACCAACTTTGATCGTGACGAATCAGTCATGAAATTTGCCCGCCAGCTTCGTGGTATGGGGGTTGATGAATCCCTTCGTGCGCGTGGTGCTAAAGATGGTGATTTGGTCCGCATTGGTAAATTTGAGTTTGAATTTGTAGACTAGGAGACTGGTATGGGAGATAAACCGATATCTTTCCGAGATGCGGATGGCAATTTTGTTTCCGCCGCAGACGTTTGGAATGAAAAGAAATTGGAAGAACTATTTAATCGTCTCAATCCAAATCGTGCCTTGAGATTGGCACGAACTAAAAAGGAAAATCTATCTCATACTCAATGAAAATCAAAGAGCAAACTAGGAAACTAGTCGCAGGCTGTACTTGAGTACGGCAAGGCGACGTTGACGCGGTTTGAATTTGATTTTCGAAGAGTATCAGTAAAGAAGATAAAAAAATTCCGTGCCTCATCAGACACGGGATTTTGCTATTCACCAAAGAAAAATGGTGGGGCGAATTTTTTAAGATCTTCAAAGCATTTTTGTGCAGCTTCTGCATCTTCACAGACGACAAGACAGACATCATCGCCACAGAGAGTAGCGATAGCGTCAGGAAAGCTCAAAGCATCAATGATAGAACCAAAGGATTGAGCAAGTCCAGGAAGGGTTTTTAGTAGGACTTGGTGTTGAACTGGGCGCATCAAGACAAGGGCATCTTCCATGTAGAGTTCGAGACGTTTTTCCCATTTTGAGATAGAACCATTGTTAAGAACATAATAAGCGTTATCCTCTTCGCGGATTTTTGATAGGTTCATATTTTTGATGTCACGTGAGAGCGTTGCCTGGGTCACTTGAATGTCGTTCTCAGCAAGAAGGGACTGCAATTCAGCCTGTGTATGAATCTTGTTTTTTGCGACAAGAGCGCGTATGAGTTGGTGGCGGTGTTCTGATTTATTCATAATAATGTAACTCCTTTTAGCAAGGTATGGCAAGCGTGGACTGAGCGAGGTCGACAGTCAAGTGGTAGTCGGTATTGTCACGGATGGTGATTTCAAAGTCAGTAGTATAAAGGACTAAACGAAGAGTATCTCCTTCTTTTAGCTTATAAATAGTAGGTTGCAGTTCAAATTGCACATCCATCCATTCATCTGCAGTAATATCCTCTACTAACAGTAAATCATTTCTATTCTGTAAATTAAGGTAACCTTTTGTCACGACTCGTTGTGCATCTGGTCTAAATGGCAATTCACAGAGATTTTCCAGCATATGATAGCGACCGTTGTCAATGGTTCTAGCACTTAAAACAGCTGGATAAGGTTGTAGGTATTTCTTTTGTCCATGTTCCAGTAGTTGGGCTGATAAGAGCCCCTTGTTTGTACTGGATTTGATACGAAGATTGAGTCGAGCGCGACCGTTCAAGTGAAGATCCTTGGTCACAGGAAGGTCAATAGTAATCTGATTGGCTTTTCCTTGATAGAGTTCTGTATTGAAGGTTTGGTAGGTCTTGCCATAGCGCTCAAAATCCTTATCTGGGTACTGGTTTTGAATCACTTGCTCTTCTTGACCAAGTGAGAAGGTTTCAAAGTTTTCTTGCCCACCGAAGTTATCAAGTGATAACCAAGTCTGAGGAGCTGTATTGTCCTGCCAGATAACAGTAGGAAGTTGGTAATCCGTTTCCTGTCCCAGTAATCTCTGAGTCAGCAAAGCATTCATGGACTCACGGAAGTCAATAGACTGCCAGTTGTTCATGTAAACATGGGCACCATTATGGAAAAAGAGATGCTTGTGTATATGAGTAGGAAGAGCATGGAACATCTGGTAAACATGAAGTGGTTTAACATTCCAATCTTGTGAACCATGGGTAAAGACAACCTCAGCCTTTACTTTGTCAGCATTGAGCAGATAGTTGCGGTCATGCCAAAATTGATTGTAGTCACCAGACTTGCGATCCAGTTGCTCTTTTACTTTTTCCAAGTCAGCTTGGTGAACTTCATTAGCACGGATAAAGTCGCCAGCCAAGAGATTACGAGAATAGGTTAACTCAGCAAGGGAGTCAAAGTCCTCACCTGGATAGCCACCTGGGCTAGTTACTAGACCGTTTTCACGGTAATAGTTGTACCATGAGGAAATGCCAGCCTCAGCAATGATAACCTCTAAACCATCTACACCTGTGGTCGCTAGACCATTAGACATGGTACCTAGATAGGAAAGTCCTGTTGTAGCTACTTTTCCGTTTGACCAGTCAGCCTTTACTTGACGCTGGCGCGTGTGATCAGTGAAGGCACGGCAACGACCATTGAGCCAGTCGATGACATTCTTATAAGCCTCGATTTGCTGGTAGTCTCCGTTAGTCATGAAACCAGTAGAGTCTTTGGTACCAACACCTGAGACATAAATATTAGCAAAACCTCGTGGAAGGAAGTAGTCGTTGAGACTATAGCTAGCGTTGATGTGAGTTAGCTTTTCCTCAGCTTTTGCCACAAGCTCAGCTTGACCTTGAGGTTGGACGAGATTTAGTTGAGGTTCTTCTAACTCAATCTTGTGAGCAGGTTTGACCTCAAGCTCGCCCTCCATCTTGTAGAGAGCCTTGTCGCTCGCCTTGTCATTTGTTCCCTGATGATAGGGACTAGCTGTCATGATAGCAGGGATTTGTCCATCAAAACGAGGTCGAATGATACTGACCTTGACTAAGTCAGGTAAACCCTTTTGGTCGGTATCGACACGAGACTCAACGTAGACCACTTCTCGAATGACATCATGGCTGGAAAAAGTAGCCAAGCTCTTGCCGTTAAAGTAGTGGTAGGTATTATCTTCAGGGATAAGACCGTCACTTACCAGTTGATCAATCAGGAGATTTCCTTTTTTGGTTCGAGTATTGAGCAACTGATAGAGATTTTCAATCAAATCACCATATACGATGGGAAAACCCGTTTTTTTACGGAAGGTTTGGCTATCCTCAAAATCAACAAGATAGCTAAAACCTAACACTTGAAAAGCAATCGTGTAGAAAATATCCTCGCTTAGTTCTCGGTCTGATCGAAAGAAGGTTAGGAGGTCAGTCTCTTTATCAGCAGCTAAACTTGCTAGGGGATAATCTGTATGTTGGTGGGTGAAAAAGATATGTCGTAGAAAATGCTCTAATAGTTCCTTTTCGGATAAGTTAATATGAAAAGGGAAGCCGTATAACTGGAAATCCTGATAAATTTCATCTCTAGATAGAGCTAAATAACTATATTGATTAAAACGCATAGAACCTCCATATAAAATTATAGTTAAAACTATTATATCAAAAAAATAGGGAAAAAGAAATATAAACGCCAAAACGATTTATTGTTAATATTATAATATAAACGAAACGAATCTTTTTATTAAAATAAGCTTAAAAAATGAGCAATAGCAACCGATTTCATTGACTTTTACGGGGGGAGAGGAGTATAATATATACTGTATAATTGTATTCAATTGATTACAAAAATAAAAATAGAAAGCGATAACTATGTATAAAGCAAAAAGACAAGTAAACAGAAAATCTTTTGATTGGTATGGCTTGAGCCAGCGTTTCTCAATCCGTAAATACCATTTTGGAGCAGCTAGTGTCCTTCTTGGGACTGCTTTGATTTTGGGTTTACCTCAGGCATCAGCCAAGGCGGATGATGCTGTTTCTGCACATACTGCACAGACAAGCACTGGTCAAGGTGTGGATGAAGGAACCCATAGCGCGACAGATGGCTTGAAAAATGTAACCTTGCCTCCAACAGCAACTACAACTGAAGTGGCTGTGCTTGAAAAACCTACTTTGAGCACTGAAGAGATTGCTAAACAAGCGGCTGCTTCTGAGACTCCTGCAATTACATCGACATTAGAAACAGCAAAAGAAGAGAGCAAACCAGCTGATTCAGACGATAGTAAGAAAGAAGAAACTAAAAAAGTATCTCCTGAAGAAAGTACAGTTACTGAATCAAATAAAAAGAAAGAGGAAGTAGCTCCTAAACATAGCAGACGTAGCAAACGTGCATTATCTGAAGAGGAAACTCCAGATTATAGTGGTGCTAAGATATCTGGACGATTAAATGACGGAAAAACACAATATGTAGTTGGTGAACAAATCTTAGGTTCTTATAATTTAGATATTTCGGCACCAACAAAAATTGAAGAAGGAGGATATATTTTAATTACTGCCTCTGATAATGAACCATTAGATACTTTTGAAATCGGATCAAGTTTAAGATCTGAAAAAGTTAATAATAATCAGTATAAATTATATACTGGAGAATTATCAGGTGGAGCATATGCTAATATTAACGTTAGTTATAAATTGAAAAAATTTGAAACAGGTAAAGATTCACATACAACTATAAAGGCTGAATTGTTTGATAAAAATAATACTTTAATCAAATCTACAAACTTTTCTAACACGAATACAACTGGTACGCCATATATTTCGGTTGATACTAGAAATGGTATTCGTAGACAAACGTTATTAGAAACAAATCAACCAGAAACAGAAATTGATGTTTCTAAGAGTAAAGACTTACAATTAAGTTTAAAATCTACTAATAAAGAGGCAGCTGCAATTACAAAAATTGACCATGCTGTTGAATTGCCGGCAGGTGTTACTATTGCGCAAACTTCCCTAGATGAGGGATGGAGATTAGAAAATGGTGTTGCAAAATATACAAGACTAGTCCCTTCTTCTACAACGATGTTTGATAGTGGTGATAATACACAAAATGAACTGTTGTATTTAAATGTAAGTAATGGTGGAACACCAGCAGAATTTTTAACAGGTAAAAAATTAACGTTTAAAGATAATGCAACTTATACGGATAAATCCGGATCTAAGAATACAACTTCAGACGATGTTACAGTAACAGTTCGTGCTGTAAATCCTAAAAAATCTATTGGTGGTTCTAACTCTGGAAGTGGTTCTAACTCTGGAAGTGGTTCAAATCCAAATAATGATCCGAATAATCAAGGTGGAAACAACAGTGGAACTGGTGGTAGCACAGTACCTACTAAGAGTGATGTTCCAGTAGCAATTTTTAATAAAACGATGGAGGGTAATAAAGAACGTGTCGTTAATATTGCAATGCCTTATATTAATACAAAAACAGAAGATACCCGAATAATTACTTTATCAGGACATTATTTTGAGCCACACGATCCTGCATATGTAAAAGAAGCTGAAATTTCGATTGATAGTAATATTGATCAAAATCGAGCGATTGAATTTTATGCGCTTTGGACTCCGACAGATAAAGGGAAATCTACCTTTGTTAGTTATGAAGATAATCCAGAAAGTTTAGGATTAAATTCTACATTGACTTTTGAAGTATACTCTGTAACGAATGGAACAGAAACAAAAATTGGAGAGGTATCACTTCGTAAAGGAGATACTGCAGACAAAGTGGCCTTGCCTGATGGTACTACAACAGTGAAGTTAAAACCAAAAGGAAATATGCCATTAGAAACTGCTGGATTACAAGCTGTTGGTTTATTTTTAAGTCAAGATTTAAAAGGATTAGAAGCAGCAAAAAAATTAGCTAAGGAAGGAAATAAAGTTGAAAGTATCGTTACAGCATCTGTGTATACATATGGATATGATGAACCAAAGGTTGCTGTATCAAAAACAACCTTTGCAAATTCACGAGATGCGATTAAGCTAGTCCCTACAACAAACCCTATTACTACTACTTTAGCGGGGAACTTAACTCAAGAACTTAGTAGTCAATATGAAGTCTATGAGTATTCACCTAATGGATTAGGAAATCGTATTTATCATAAACAAAGCTGGGATCGTAAAACGTATGTTGATTTACAAGATATTGCTGCTAAAAATGCGAAATTACTTGTAGAATTACCAGATGGATTTAGTTACGCAGGAAATGATGATTCTGTAAAAACTGTTGAAAACTATAATAATTCAGGAAAAACAGTTTTAGAAGTTACACCATCGAATCAGAATTCAGAGTATACATTATCTCCAAATCTACAATTTAAGGTAGATAATTGGGTGGCATCAGGAACATATCCTATTAAATATACGTTAGTTTGGAATGAAGATGAAAGAGTAGTTGGGATTAATCCAAATAATGATTATGATGGTACAAATGCAAATATCACAAATACGAGTACCTTTACGTATGAATTACCAGTAATTAATAACTCGGCAACTCGATTAATTGCACAAGTGACGGATCAACCGACAGATTCAAGTACTTATTCAACAGGAGCCTATAACTTAGCTCCAAATGATGAAGTGAAGTATCGTTTGTCATTAACAAACAGTTCAAATGCTGCTACTGGAAACAATGTAGTTATTTCAACATTACCACGAGTATCTGATAAAAATATTGTATTAAACTCAAAAGATCGTGGTTCACAATTTGATGTTCATATGACTGCAGCAGCGACAGTCCCAGAAGGTTGGACTGCGTATTATTCAACTACACCAGTATCTGGAACAGCAGTTGAGTTAGAAAATGCTATTACATTAACGGCAGATCAAGTTACAGATTGGTCAACCGTAACAGCAGTAAAATTTGTTTCTAATCAAAATGCTTCTTTAAGAGCGGGGTCAACTGCAGCATTTTATCTTCCAGCAAAAGTAAGTAGTACTGCTACGAATAATCAAGTTGCCGTTCTTACTTCAGCAACACGTACAGATGGACAAGATACATTTAACGAAACAAATCCGGTTCGAATTTCAGTTAAAATTGAAGATGTTAAAAAAGGTGCCGTTAAGGTAGCGTATGAAAATAAAGATAATGTTCCAATTAAAGATACTGTGACTGCTATTGAAAGTCGTGCCTATAAAAAAGGTTATGATGTGGATACTAAAGAATATAAACCTGATACGCTAATTGGAAAAGATGGAAAAGAGTATTACTTTGTAAAAGTGAAAGAGTCTTCACCAAGTCCCACAGGAACAATTGATAGCCCTGAAGTTACTGTAACTTATGTGTATGATTTACTATATGATGAAACTGAAGAGAGTCATACTGCTATACGTACAATCAAGTATGTAGATGCAGCTGACCAAACAAAACAAGTTTCAGATTTAGTAACTCAGACTGTAACAATCAAACGAGTAAATAAAGTAAATCGAAAAACTGGGGAAAAAATAGAAGGAACATGGAGTACTGCAAACTGGGATGAAAAAACATCACCAAGCGTAGCAAACTATGGAGCACCAGATAAAGCAAGTGTAGCGTCAGTGGCAGTAACACCAACAATGGAAAATGCCGAAGTAGTCGTGAAGTATCCACAAGCAAAAGAAGACGAAGTGGAAACAAAAACAATTACACGTACGATTAAGTATGTAGATGCAAGCAACGAAACTACGGAAGTATCACCAAAAGTAGTTCAGACTGTTACGCTAACAAGAACAAACAAACGAAACAAAGTAACGAATGCACTTGAAGAAGGAACATGGATACAAGGAAGTTGGGCAGAACAAGCCTCACCAACCGTAGCAAACTATGAAACACCAGATAAAGCAAGTGTAGCGTCAGCGGCAGTAACACCAACAATGGAAAATGCCGAAGTAGTCGTGAAGTATCCACAAGCAAAAGAAGACGAAGTAGAAACAAAAACAATCACACGTACAATTAAATATATAGATGGAAGTGATACGACCAAAGAAGTAGCGCCAAGAAATGTACAAAATGTAACTCTGACAAGAACGAATAGACGAAACAAAGTTACAGGAGAAGTTACAAATGGAAATTGGTCAACAGGAGAGTTTACAGAAGTAATTTCACCGAAAGTGGAAAACTATGGTAGCCCAGACCAGTGGAGAGTAGATGGAGGTGGAGTTAGTTCAGATTCATCAGGATATGAGGTAGAAGTAAAATATCCGCAAAAAATTGAAGATGAAGAAGAAACGAAAGTAATTACAAGAACAATCAAATATGTAGATGCAAGTAACGAAACTACAGAAGTATCACCAAAAGTTGTTCAGAATGTTACGCTAACAAGAACAAACAAACGAAACAAAGTAACGAATGCACTTGAAGAAGGAACATGGACACAAGGAAGTTGGGCAGAACAAGCCTCACCAACCGTAACAAACTATGGAACACCAGATAAAGCAAGTGTAGCGTCAGTGGCAGTAACACCAACAATGGAAAACGAAGAAGTAGTTGTGAAGTATACACAAGCAAAAGAAGACGAAGTAGAAACAAAAACAATCACACGTACGATTAAGTATGTAGATGCAAGTAACGAAACTACAGAAGTATCACCAAAAGTTGTTCAGAATGTTACACTAACAAGAACAAACAAACGAAACAAAGTAACGAATGCACTTGAAGAAGGTACATGGAGTACTGCAAATTGGGATGAAAAAACATCGCCAAGCGTAGCAAACTATGGAACACCAGATAAAGCAAGTGTAGCGTCAGTGGCAGTAACACCAACAATGGAAAATGCCGAAGTAGTCGTGAAGTATCCACAAGCAAAAGAAGATGAAGTGGAAACAAAAACAATTACACGTACGATTAAGTATGTAGATGCAAGCGACGAAACAACAGAAGTATCACCAAAAGTAGTACAAACAGTGACACTCACAAGAACAAATAAACGAAACAAAGTAACAAATGCACTTGAAGAAGGAACATGGACACAAGGAAGTTGGGCAGAACAAGCCTCACCAACCGTAGCAAACTATGGAATACCAGATAAAGCAAGTGTAGCGTCAGTGGCAGTAACACCAACAATGGAAAATGCCGAAGTAGTCGTGAAGTATACACAAGCTGTAGATACAAAAACAGTAGCAACAAAACAAACGGTAACGTACGAAGGAGCAGGGACAAGCACACCAGCGCCTAACGAACAAACAGATTACACATTCACTGGGAAAACAAATAAAGTTACAAACGTAACAACATGGAATGAAGAAACACATACTTATGGAGTCGTAACAACACCAAAAGTAGAGGGATATTATGCGGACAAAGCACAAGCAGGCGGAAAAGAGGTAACACCAACAAATCCAGAAGCAAGTGATACAGTAGTGTATAAACCATTAGGAAAAGTCATCTTAGTGGACGAAGGTGGAAATGAAATACCAAACACACCAAAACCGACATATAGAAACAATCCAAATGATCCAACAGTTGGAGGAGAAACACCAATACCAGAAATACCAGAAGGATATGAAATCAAACCAAAACAAGACGTACCAGGATTCAACCCATTAGGAAAAGTAGTCACTCCACCAAAACCAGGAGAAGACACAAGAATCGTGTTAGTAGCGAAGCAAGAAGATATCACAAAAGCAACAAAACAAACGGTAACGTACGAAGGAGCAGGGACAAGCACACCAGCGCCTAATGAACAAACAGATTACACATTCACTGGGAAAACAAATAAAGTTACAAACGTAACGACATGGAATGAAGAAAGACATACTTATGGATTCGTAACAACACCAAAAGTAGAAGGATACTATGCGGATAAAGCACAAGCAGGAGGAAAAGAGGTAACCCCAACAAATCCAGAAGCAAGTGATACAGTAGTGTATAAACCATTAGGAAAAGTCATCTTAGTGGACGAAGGTGGAAATGAAATACCAAACACACCAAAACCGACATATAGAAACAATCCAAATGATCCAACAGCTGGAGGGGAAACACCAATACCAGAAATACCAGAAGGATATGAAATCAAACCAAAACAAGTCGTACCAGGATTCAACCCAGAAGGGAAAGTAGTTACTCCACCAAAACCAGGAGAAGACACAAGAATCGTGTTAGTGGAAGTAAATCAAAAAGCGACAGTAACATATGTTGTTGAAGGAACAAATACAGTTCTTCATACAGACAAATTAGAAGGTAAATCTGGAGAACCAATCAACTACACAACAGCAACTAAACTTGCAGAGTTGAAAGGACTTGGATATGAATTAGTAACTGACGGATTTGTAACAGCGACAGATAAGAACTTCGATAAAGATTCAAAAGTTGATCAAAACTTCGTAGTAACAGTAGCGAAGACAGTTCCTGTAACACCAACAACTCCACAAAACCCTAACGAAGATCCACAAAATCCTAAACCAGGAGACCCAATCGATCCTAAGAATCCAAATGGATCAAAATGGACGAAAGATGCTCTTGATAAACTAAACAACATCAAGTCAGTAACTCGTACAATTACTTACATTAAAGACGGTACAACTGAAGAAGTATCACCAACTGAAGCTCCAAAAGTAACAGATAAAGTAAGCTTCATACGTACAGTAGTTGTAAATCCAAAAGACGGTTCAGTAGTAGGATACGACACAACAGGTGATGGCATTGCAGACGTAGCAGCAACAGACACTAGAAGCGGATGGAAAGCTGCAGGTACAACTAAATTTGCAGAAAAAACATCACCGGTTGTTAAAGGATATGTTGTAAAACCTAACCAAGATACACAAGGTGACTTAGTAGAAGCTGATGGATCTAAAGTTAAAGCATCTACAACAGATTTAACAGTAGATTCACCTAACCAAGATCTAAAAGTTAGATATGTACCAGTAGGAAAACTTGTACCGAAAGTACCAGAAGGTGTAACACCACCAACTCCAACACCTTATGAAAATAATCCAAAAGATCCAGGTAAAGTTGTACCACCAAGTCCAACGAAACCAACAGATCCAAAAAATCCAAATAGTCCGAAAGTACCAGTGATTCCTCATATTCCAGGAACAACACCACAAGTGCCGAAAGATCCAAATAAACCAGTAGGGCCAAACAACCCACTTGTACCGTTGAAACCGATTGATCCAAAAGATCCATCTAAAGGATATGAAGTACCACCAGTACCAAACGACCCAACGAAGGATACTCCAATTGAGTATGTACCGAATAATCCGAAGAATGATGAGTTTAAACCAAAACCTCCTCAACCTCAACCGGATCCAAGACCTTACCCAGGTCCAAATCCAACTCCGGCTCCACAATCAGATCCAGCTCCTCAGCCAGAGCCAAAACCAGAGCCACAACCAGAAACTCCAAAACCTGCAACAACAGGAAAAAATGGAGATAACAACGGAAATAATAATGGTACTCCAGTAACTCCTGCTCAACCAGCAGCACCTTCTACACCTCAATACATGGATGGTCAAAATGAACTTCCAAATACTGGTACAAAAGATCATGCTGATTTAGCAGCACTTGGACTTCTAGGAGTCTTGAGTGGATTTGGATTGGTAGCTCGTAAGAAAAGAGAAGATGAAAAATAATTTCGAATCTTTTTAGATACGGTTTTTCAATCAAATAGTAAAAGAACTTGAGATTTCATATCTCAGGTTCTTTTCTTTCTCTTTTTGAAAATGGTATAATATAGTGAGAAGGATAGAGGAGAAGTGTAAATTGATCGCACAACTAGATACAAAAACAGTCTATAGTTTTATGGAGAGCGTCATTTCGATCGACAAGTATGTGAGGGCAGCTAAAGAATTTGGCTACACTCATTTGGCTATGATGGATATTGATAATCTTTATGGTGCTTTTGACTTTCTAGAGGTTACCAAAAAATATGGCATTCATCCTTTGTTAGGGCTTGAAATGAATATGCTTGTAGATGATAAGGGTGTGAATCTGCGCTTTTTAGCTTTATCTAGTGTGGGTTATCAGCAGTTGATGAAACTTTCAACAGCCAAGATGCAGGGGGAGAAAAGTTGGTCAGTTCTATCTCAGTATCTAGAGGATATTGCGGTAATTGTACCTTATTTTGATGGACTGGAGTCGCTAAATCTAGGCTGTGATTACTATATTGGAGTTTATCCAGAAACACTGGCAAGCGAATTTCATAATCCTATTTTGCCACTGTATCGGGTCAATGCTTTTGAAAACAGAGATAGAGAAGTTCTACAAGTCTTAACAGCGATTAAAGAAAATCTACCACTCAGAGAAGTTCCTTTGCGTTCGAGACAAGATGAAGATGTTTTTATATCAGCAAATTCTTTAGAAAAACTATTCCAAGAACGTTTTCCGCAAGCCTTGGACAATTTAAAAAAACTTATTTCAGGTATTTCGTATGATTTGGATACTAGTCTGAAACTGCCTCGTTTTAACCCAGCGAGACCAGCAGTAGAAGAATTGAGAGAACGTGCTGAACTGGGACTTGCTCAGAAGGGATTGTCTAGTAAAGAATATCAAGATCGTCTTGACCAAGAATTGGCTGTTATTCATGATATGGGCTTTGATGATTATTTCTTGGTTGTCTGGGATTTGCTGCGTTTCGGACGTTCGAATGGCTATTATATGGGAATGGGACGGGGTTCTGCAGTAGGTAGCTTGGTTTCTTATGCCTTGGACATCACAGGAATTGACCCAGTAGAGAAAAATCTGATTTTTGAACGCTTTCTCAATCGTGAACGCTATACCATGCCTGATATTGATATTGATATTCCTGATATTTATCGTCCAGATTTTATCAGATATGTTGGCAATAAATATGGTGGTAAACATGCTGCACAAATCGTTACTTTTTCAACCTTTGGAGCCAAGCAAGCTCTACGAGATGTCTTAAAACGCTTTGGTGTTCCAGAGTATGAATTATCTGCAATTACTAAGAAAATCAGTTTTCGTGATAATCTTAAGTCAGCCTATGAAGGGAACCTTCAGTTTCGTCAGCAAATCAATAGTAAGTTAGAATACCAAAAAGCCTTTGAAATTGCCTGTAAGATTGAGGGCTATCCAAGACAAACCTCTGTCCATGCGGCTGGTGTTGTGATCAGTGACCAAGATTTGACGGACTACATTCCTCTAAAGCATGGTGATGAGATTCCACTGACTCAGTATGATGCTCATGGAGTTGAAGCTAGTGGACTGTTGAAGATGGACTTTCTGGGACTGCGAAATCTGACCTTTGTCCAGAAAATGCAAGAGTTGCTTGCTGAAACAGAAGGGATTCATCTGAAAATAGAAGAAATCGATTTGGAAGACAAAGAAACGTTAGCTCTTTTTGCTTCTGGTAATACAAAAGGTATCTTTCAATTTGAACAACCTGGTGCTATTCGTCTGCTTAAGCGTGTTCAACCAGTCTGTTTTGAAGATGTCGTAGCGACTACTTCTCTAAATAGACCAGGTGCAAGTGACTACATCAATAATTTTGTAGCAAGAAAGCATGGTCATGAAGAAGTGACTGTTCTGGATCCAGTACTAGAGGATATTTTGGTTCCAACCTATGGTATCATGCTCTATCAGGAGCAGGTTATGCAGGTTGCCCAGCGATTTGCTGGATTTAGTCTTGGAAAAGCCGATATTTTGCGTCGGGCTATGGGGAAAAAGGATGCCTCTGCCATGCATGAGATGAGGGCTTCTTTTATTCAAGGTTCATTAGAAGCTGGACATACTGCGGAAAAGGCAGAGCAGGTCTTTGATGTCATGGAGAAGTTTGCAGGTTATGGTTTTAACAGGTCACATGCCTATGCATACTCAGCCTTGGCCTTCCAGTTGGCTTATTTCAAAACGCATTATCCAGCCATTTTTTATCAGGTTATGTTGAATTCTGCCAACAGTGATTACTTAACAGATGCCTTAGAAGCAGGCTTTGAAGTAGCGCCTCTGTCCATCAACACCATTCCCTATCATGATAAAATTGACAACAAGGCCATCTATCTAGGATTGAAATCGATTAAGGGAGTCAGTAATGATCTGGCTCTATGGATTCTTGAAAACAGACCCTATTCGAACATTGAAGATTTTATAGCTAAATTACCTGAAAATTATTTGAAACTTCCTCTGCTAGAACCTTTGGTAAAAGTTGGTCTTTTTGATTCATTTGAAAGAAATCGTCAAAAAGTATTC
>CAKQBM010000004.1 GCA_934216185.1 uncultured Streptococcus sp.
GTCTGACGAAATTGCCCCACCGGAATAGAGGTTTCAAATATATCTTGAAACAACTCCTTATGAATAGCAAGTAAGGTCGCAGGACTGAAGCTAAAGCCTCTTCGAGACAATAGTTCTACAATACGTAGAGAAACCAAGTCTGCCTCTTCCGTACTTGCATCAATAGTATGGTGATAAGCCGTTGCATCCTCATAAACCTGCTCATAAGTCAGTTCACCCCGAGCCTGTTTCTCAGCCAAAGATTCCATATAAGCTGATGGCACTAGATTGTCAACTTTCTGCAGACCAAAACCTATCCGCCATAAATCACGTTTAGCTTCATAAGACAAGTTTGGATTGTCAATGTTGTAAGTTGGTTGCATAGAAATATCCTTTCAATTGTTTTTCTGTGTCATCGGTAAATAGTGAAATGGGTATGGAATTGGCGAAAATTATAAAAGCCCTCACAATAGGTTCTATGAAGAGAAATAATGAAAGAGTTATATTCAAGATTCCATGCACTCATCAGAAATGTCCGTTGGACGAATGGTTTGATTAAACGAATAAATCTTGCGCACATACTTATCAAATTCATTGGCATACACCACTCTGAACTCATTGGTCTGTTCAAAAACCAACTCAATTCCCCTAACACTTGAGAAGAAAGCTACAATATTGTACTTCTCAGAGCGGTTCGAACTTAGAGGGTTTGTTGTGTAGTGAGTTGCTTCCTAAAGATTCAATTTGTCTCTCAAATCTCTTAAATCACGTCTATGCCTATCTAAATCATTTTCATATATTTTTATCCTAGGATCTTCATTAGATACAATATAGAAACAATTTCTTGTATGATCAAAAGCCTCACTTACATGGGCCAGAGCATTTCGAATTTTTCTTTGCCTATCCCATTCTACCTCTATCTCTTTAGCTATAGAAAACTTATCACAATAGCTTTTTATATTCCCACTATAATCGTCATAGAGTTGTTTACTTTTTAGCTTATCCTCTAGCTCAGCGTGCTCACACATATACATTCCTCGAATAGCGTTTAATTCGTCCCATCTTGCTAATCCAATATCTATAGACTCTTTAAATTTCTGCTTAACATGTTCAATCGTGTACTTATCATCTGTCGCAACAGATATAAATGAAAAATTAGTAAATAGATTAATATTCTCCTCATCTTGTAATTTTTCAACAACTTTTTGAGAGATCGTAGAATACTCATTTCGAGAATATAATACAAAAAAACGCTTATAATTTTTTGATTTTCTCACTTCAACTAAATAGTCTAATCCCTTTTCAGCATCTGTTCCTCCCCCTAAATCAAAGTCAGAAATAAAAAAGTCATATCGTTCTTCTCCACCTCTTATCGTCAATAAGCTTTTTGCTTCACTAATATTAGTAACAACTTTGATATTAGGTTGATATCCCTTAGATTCTATGTGTTCTTTTACTGCTTTAAATCTACTCTCATGAGGCCTCTTATTTGCACCTCTTATAGAATCTTCTAACCAAATCACTCTCACTTCATTTCTCAATTTCAGTTACTCCATTTTTATTTCAAAATTTACATTTGTTGTGTCTTGAGATACATCTATTTTCCAATTATACTCGTCACAAATTTCTTTAACTAAGTATAATCCGACACCTGTCCCAAAGTTTTTTGAACTGACTCCTAGGTCAAATATATTTTCAATAGGTTCTACCTTTATTGGTGCTGTATCTGAGCTAATAATTAATTTATTTTCATTATCTAAAAAAGAAAAATTTATAAAAGTTGCATTGTTATCAATAGCATTTGATATTAAATTGTCTACTAAAATTGCAAACTCAAAAACATCTATTTCTCTTCCAAATTCTCCAGGACTTATCTCATCAATAATCCTTTTTCTATGCGGGTTAACCTTAAGATAGCTCTTTAAATATGACTTAATATCAATTAGTTGCTTACCTATTAGATCATATGTACCTAATTTCAAAAACTGTCTTTTTATAGTACTAAGACGATCCGCACTTCTTTTGAAATCAATAATATATTCACTGACCCTATCATATTCTTTAGTTTTTCGAAAATCTTCAGCTAGATCACTAATGGTATAAACCAAGTTATCGCTGATTGTATTTAATTCATGAACAAATAATTCCTGTTTTTCTGGATCTTTTTCTTGTAGCATTACTTTTTGAATAGTATTTTGTGTTTCTAATTGAGCATTTGCTTCTATCAAGTGTTCATTTTTTTGTTCCAGTATCTCAGCCTTTTGTTCAGCTATTCTTTTTTCTCTTTCTTCTTGTCTCCGAGCCTGTCTTTCTTTTCTTCGTTCTTCCCTCTCTTTTTCGAGCCTTCGTTCATCTTCCATTCGATCTTCAGCACTAATTTGCGTAGCAATTTTATTTCTTTCACTAATTAACTTACTAATAATTGGTTTCAAAATATTAATTAGTAGCTTAACTCGCTCATCTTCTCTTGAAAATCCTTCACGAGAGGATGTTGAAATATCTTCAAGTTCATCATTATCCAAGATATCGAAGGATATTTCTCCTTCTAAATAGACTCTCATTGCTTGACTATTATCTAAATACTCAAGAAAATTTTCCACTGCTAACTTATCACGGACATATAATTTCAACCTGTTAGGTTTATGAACATCATTTTTTACAAAATTTGGATCATTTTGCTTAGCCTCATTTGTATTTATTGTCGAATGAATACCAATCCAACCTTTTAATTCATAAGGAAAAAACTTAGATTTTCCAGAAGTAGTTATGAACCTTTCTCTACCTTCTATATTTTTAAAATCTTCTTTTGAAAATTTGACAACATCCCTTCGTTTTGTCCTAAAATCTTCATATTTACTATTTGGAATTAATACACTTTTCGATAACTTATGGGATAAATTATTTTCTAAATCATTTTCAAAAAAGGCAAAAAAGTTTTTGAACGCTATTTTTTTCTCTACTTTTTCAAATGTTGCTCTTTTTCGAGAATCAGTAATATAGGCTACTTCTATACTTGCATTAATGTTATCTAAAAGATAGTAATCGGCCAAGCGAAGTTTTAAAGATTCGAATTTTGTCTCAGCAAATCCTGACATATTTACATCGACTAATTTAACAAGAGTTCCTGTATCATATTGTTCCCATAACTCTCTATTTTCAATCCCAACTTCTGAAGCATCTACTCTTATTAGTTCTGGAACATCATTATCATTTTTATCAGTTGAATCTAACATCCATGCAGTTGTTACACCAGCTTTTTTTGAAACAATATAGTACTTTTTAGATAGAAACAACGTAGCTAGTTTACCTATCCCCTTGCGTCCTTTAATTTTATCTGATAATTCATTTTCAGACAAACGCTTATTCCTGCCTATTAATGCATATTTTGTAGCCAAGTCATTATAAGACATGCCACTTCCATTATCTATTATCTCCAAAATAGATTTTTTCTTATTAATAGAATTAATATATAACTTTACATTTGTTGCACCAGCATCTAATCCATTTGCTACAAGTTCAGAAATAGCACTCCATCTATTAGTATACATCTGTTTACCAAGTAAATTTAAAGCATAGTATGAAAAATTGAACTGTATTGTATTTTTTTCTGACATATTAATTCCTTTTTACAAATTATTTTCTTCAAAGAAATCTTTTATTCTATTAGCTAAATGAATACTTAAAATTGGAGGAACAGCATTACCAATCTGGGTATTAATTGCTTGTAGACCTCCGACAAACTTATAATTATCTGGAAAAGACTGTATTCTTGCACCTTCCCTTGCAGTCAAAGCTCTATTTTGACTAGGATGAATGCACCGTAAGGAGGATGGAGTTGATAAATTATTTGTTATGGTCGTTGAAGGTCTATCCCACCATAATCTACCGTAGGTATTACTATATCCTGAGGTTAAATAAAGTGCTCTATCTAACAATCCATCTTCTACCATTCTATTTATATCATTCTTACCTTGTCCTTCCTTAAGTGTAGCCATAATTTTCTGCAATCTTTGTCCATGATTACGACTTACATGATTAAATAATTGATCTTGATTACCTCTCATTAAAATTTGATAATCTGTTTGCGGATCTTCCACATATTGGTCCGCTCTGTCATTATTTCCTAAACTAGGTAAATCTCCAATAGCATCTCTTAAATTGAAGGGATTTTCAGAAGTACACTTTTCTGGAAAACTCCATTCAAACTCAATATTTAAATCATTCCTTACACCAATTAAAAAGACGCGTTCTCTATTTTGTGGAACACCGTAATCCTTAGCATTAAGTAATTCTGTATAAACGTTATATCCATGAACATTTCCAAAGCTAGATAAATCTTTAAAACTTTCTTTTACATTTCGAATAATTGGGCCATTTTGCTCGTTTTTCATGGTTAGCAAACCATAAACATTTTCAAATACAAACATTTTAGGTTGGATAAATGAAAGTATCCTTCTATATTCACGATACATTTTTGCTCTCTTATCATACTGTCTCTTGCCAACCGTACTAAAGGACTGACAAGGTGGGCCACCAATAACTAAATCAACTCTTTTTGAACTGATTCCTTTGGATTTTAAAAAATGTTCATCTATATTAGCAATATCTTCCTCAATCATAGTAACTCTAGGATAATTTTGTCTGAAAGCTTCTGCTGCGTCATGATTGAATTCATTTGCAAATCTAATGTTAAAGTCATTTCGGGAAACAAATTTATTATTTTTAATTGTATTCTGAAAGCCAAAAGTCAATCCTCCAGCACCAGAAAATAAATCTACAACTTCTATCATTTCTTACCCTTTTCAAAAAATATTCTCAGTTTCCATTATACCAAAAAACACGGCTCATCACCGTGTTTCTGTGTTTATTTCACCAACTTCTTCATCTCATCAATACGTGCTACGGTCGCATCATATTTCGCTTGGTAGTCGGCTTGTTTGTCGCGTTCTTTTTGGACGACTTCTGGTTTGGCATTGGCTACGAAGCGTTCGTTAGAGAGCTTCTTACCGACCATATCCAGTTCTTTTTGCCATTTAGCTAGTTCCTTGTCGAGACGCGCCAGTTCTTCTTCGACATTGAGGAGGTCTGCCAGTGGCAAGTAGATTTCCGCTCCTGTGATGACGCTTGACATAGCGAGTTCAGGTGCAGGGATATTTGATGCGATTTCCAAGTGTTCTGGATTTGTGAAGCGTTTGATGTAATTGACATTGCTGTTAAAGAAGGTTTCCAGGTCGCTATCGCTTGTCTTGACAAGGATGGTGATAGGTTTGCTTGGAGCTACGTTTACTTCCGCACGCGCATTCCGAACGGCGCGGATCAAGTCTTTGAGGCTTTCGACACCAGTGTGAGCCGCAAGGTCTTCAAAGGCTGGATTGACAGTTGGGTATTCTGCTGTAACGATAGAGCCTTCTGAGATTTGCCCAAAGATTTCCTCTGTCACGAATGGCATGATTGGGTGGAGAAGACGAAGGATCTTGTCCAAAGTGTAAAGGAGAACAGAACGTGTGATGACTTTCTCTTCTTCGTTATCGCTATAAAGGACTTCCTTGGTCAACTCAACATACCAGTCCGCGAACTCATCCCAGATGAAGTTGTAGAGGATATGTCCAGCCACACCAAATTCAAACTTGTCAAAGTTTTCAGTGACTTTGCCGATCGTTTCATTGAGGTTGTGGAGAATCCAGCGGTCTGTGACATTTCCAGCTTCCTTGTTAACAACTTTTTCCACATTAGCCGTTGCTTGCTCAAGAGTCAAACCTTCATTGTTCATGAGGATGTAGCGAGAGATGTTCCAAATCTTGTTAATGAAATTCCATGAAGCATCCATTTTCTCGTATGAGAAGCGCACGTCTTGACCTGGTGCAGAACCGTTTGAAAGGAACCAACGAAGGCTATCTGTTCCGTACTTATCAATAACATCCATCGGATCAATCCCATTGCCCAGTGATTTAGACATCTTACGGCCTTCCTCGTCACGAATCAGACCATGAATCAATGCATTTTTGAATGGCGATTTGCCAGTAAATTCCAAACCTTGGAAAATCATTCGAGATACCCAGAACGGGATAATATCATAACCAGTCACCAAAGTTGATGTTGGATAATAACGTTTGAAGTCTTCTGAGTCGACATCCGGCCAGCCCATAGTTGAGAACGGCCAAAGGGCAGAACTGAACCAAGTATCCAAGACGTCTTCGTCCTGAGTCCAACCGTCGCCTTCTGGAGCTTCTTCGCCGACATATATTTCACCCTCAGCATTGTACCAAGCAGGGATTTGGTGCCCCCACCAGAGCTGACGAGAGATTACCCAGTCGTGAACATTTTCCATCCATTGGAGGAAGGTATCGTTGAAACGAGGTGGGTAGAATTCTACCTTGTCCTCTGTGTCTTGGTTGGCAATAGCATTCTTAGCCAATTGGTCCATCTTAACGAACCATTGCGTAGACAAGCGTGGTTCAACCACAACACCTGTACGCTCTGAGTGACCAACACTGTGGACACGTTTTTCGATTTTAACGAAGGCACCAATTTCTTCCAACTTGGCAACGACTGCCTTACGAGCTTCAAAACGGTCCATGCCTGCAAATTCGAAAGCCAAGTCATTCATAGTTCCGTCATCGTTCATGACGTTGACTTGTGGCAAGTTGTGACGTTGACCAACCAAGAAGTCGTTTGGATCATGGGCAGGTGTGATTTTCACGACACCCGTACCAAACTCAGGATCTGCGTGTTCGTCTCCAACGATTGGGATGAGTTTATTAGCGATTGGAAGGATGACGTTTTGACCAATCAAGTCCTTGTAGCGTGGGTCTTCTGGGTTGACCGCAACCGCAACATCCCCAAACATAGTCTCAGGACGAGTTGTCGCTACTTCAAGGGAGCGTGAGCCGTCTTCCAGCATGTAGTTCATGTGGTAGAAGGCACCTTCTACATCCTTATGAATCACCTCGATATCAGAAAGAGCTGTGCGAGCTGCTGGGTCCCAGTTAATGATAAACTCACCACGGTAGATCCAGCCTTTCTTGTAAAGGTCCACAAAGACCTTGCGAACCGCTTTTGACAAACCTTCGTCAAGGGTGAAACGCTCACGAGAGTAGTCTACAGAGAGCCCCATCTTGCCCCATTGTTCCTTGATAGTAGTGGCATATTCGTCTTTCCATTCCCAGACCTTGTCGAGGAATTTTTCACGACCTAGGTCATAACGTGTAATGCCCTCTCCACGCAAGCGCTCCTCAACCTTAGCCTGAGTGGCAATCCCAGCGTGGTCCATCCCTGGAAGCCAAAGGGTATCAAAGCCTTGCATGCGTTTTTGACGAATGATAATATCTTGCAAAGTCGTATCCCAAGCGTGACCAAGGTGAAGCTTACCGGTTACATTTGGTGGTGGAATCACGATTGAATAAGGCTTGGCTTTTTGATCCCCTGAAGGCTTGAAAACATCAGCATCAAGCCATTTTTGGTAACGACCAGCCTCAACCTCGGCTGGATTGTATTTAGGTGAAAGTTCTTTAGACATGTGTTTGTCCTTTCTAGTTAATATCTTTAAATAAAATTAGTATGTAGAAGATAGGCCTTGATTCAGTACATCTGATTTTTTCAGTATCTTCTATTAGCAAAAAAGAAACTATATAAAAATTTTACATTAACTTTCTCTCATTATCTTCAGAATATGTTTATCAAAGTCCGATAGAATTTTTTGAGTTCGGTTAAATTTTTCATACTCCTGGATGGCTTTTGAGTCTGCTTGTTTCTTGGAAATACTTCCTTTTCCTTCTAAAATTTCGTACTCATTAAAAGATAGAAAACGATCAATACTATCTGCCAATCCTCGCATTGTAAAAGTATTACGGCGCTCAACCAAACCCTCAATATAATCAAAATAGGCTGTAACAGTTCGCTCTAGTTGTCGAATTTCTTTTTCTTGCAAATAATTTTTGGCCACCGTTACATCGGATTTAAGCACTCGTCCATCAGGCGCATTCTTCCAAGTAGTTAATCCCATTTTTTCTTTACTAGCATCGGCTTGCTGATAGATAATTTCTGCAACAGTATTTCCAGTAATTGCATAATAAAATTTATTTTTTACCATAGCATAGAAGTTTTTAGTAATATCTGAGTTTCAATCATAATCTATGGCACATTCAGCAAAGATATCCGTGATTTGTTGATAGATTCGGCGCCCGCTAGAACGAATAGAGCGAATTCGTTCTAAAAGTTCACGGAAATAATCTTGTCCGAAAACTGTCTGTCCTTGTTTCAAGCGTTCATCATTCAAAACAAAACCTTTGATGATAAATTCTTTCAAGGTCTTGGTTGCCCAGATTCTAAATTGAGTAGCCTTGCTGGAATTTACTCGATAGCCAACTGAAATAATCGCATCCAGATTGTAATATTCAAGTTCACGCCGAACAGTTCTATTTCCCTCTTGTTGAACCTGTGCAAATTTTGCACAAGTTGATACCTTATCCAACTCACCACTATCATAAATGTTTCTCAAGTGCTTTGTAATGACACTTCGTTCAACTCCAAAGAGCTCTGCAAGACCTTTTTGAGTCAACCAAAGATTTTCATCCTGTAAAAGGATATCTAGCTGAACATGGCCATTGGGTGTGGTATACAGGATGAAATTCGAAATTTCATTCAAGATAATTCCACCTCCTCCCCTTCAGTAAACAATTACTTCTCGTTTTTAAACTTTATGCCGTTTTCCTTCAACTTCTTAACGGTTACGGGACCAATTCCCTTCAAAGCGAGAACTTCTTTTTCAGTCCATTTTTTGAAATCTGAAGATGTACGAATCCCATTTTCAACAAAGATGTGAACAAAATCCATCCGAATTCCCTTCATTTCTTCCTCGTTCATAAAGGAATGCCAGTCAGTGACCTCGGATAAATTTCTTATCATACTAGAATGATTCGAAAATACTGGTTTACGGCGGAACTTTTTGGCTTCGTTTGTTAAAAATTTCGTTAAAATAATATTTTCTAGTAAATAATCAAATAGAGGATACAAACTAGCTTGTAGCGATTCAACTGAATTTGGACAATAGCATTCTTGGTCTTCTATATCTATAACTTTGAATTGCCAATCTTCCTCTATAAAGAATTCAACAGCTTCATCATTTATTTCCACTAATTTTGCAAATAGCTGACTGGCTTCCTCAATTTTTCCTTGAGAAAAAGCAGAGATGATGGCATGAATAAGAATGGTATCGTCCCGTTTCCCTTTATTTAATTCTTCACGGTAGAAGCGCTCAACCTTTAGTTCCTGACCAGTAATATGATACAAGGAAAGCATACAGAAGACAAAATTAGGGGGAAACCGTTCTGGTCGCTTACTCAAATATAGGTCAATCAATTCTATAGCCTTAGAATTGAAGTTCTCCATCATATAATACTCAATCAGAAACATCAGAGCAGACAGGATAGGGCGTGCTTCAAAATAATTCCAACTATTGTATCCATTCATTTTCCATTTTTCTAAAACTAGAACTTCAAAATCCAATACTTTTTTAAAAGTTGACAAATCAAAGTCTTCAACCTCTGATAAGAATAAATGAAAATCAGCAGCAAAATAATCTGGATTGATTTTTAAAACTTGTTTTAACAGTTTATTTCGCTTCTGTGTATTCGGAGTATGCATAGCTTCTCTAAATAAAGCATGATCCTGATTCCAATCAAAAGTCCTATTTTTCAGTTGGTAATTGATTAGCTGAACATCTGGATACTCTCCGTGTTCATCAGCATATTGCATCACTGCTGTATGTAGTTCATCGAAATTTTGAATGGTCCGACGTTCTACAAAAGTTGGTTTTTTAGCCATTATTTCTGTCCAAGCAGCCTCTTCTTCAGAAATAACTTTGATGTCCAACTTTTGCTGGCGTTTTAATTCTTTTTTTCTATTTTTCTTTTTAGGCATCTATTTTCCCCTTTAATTCATCCTTCAATAGATTCGACTCAACTGACTTAGATATCCTTCGGGACTCAGCTACAGCCTTGAATGGGAAATCTAAGCTTCTTTGTGATTCGTTTACGTTTAAAGGTTGTACCCCAGGTGTGATTAAGGTAGAGTTTTCTAGTTACGTTTGGTGGTGGAATCACGATTGAATAATGCTTAGCCTTTTGAAACTCCCTGATTCTTGAGAACATCTTCTTCAAGACGTTTTTGGTAATGAAAAACCTAAACATAGGATGGAGTGTATTTAGGTGGAAGTTATTCATTTTAGTTCTTCTTTAAGTGTTTGTAAGTAGTCTTTTGACAATCTTTGATATCCTAGATTTTTTCTTTCGATATCTAATGTATAACGTGGGATGAAATATGAAGACTGACGGCCTTAGTTTTTTTATTAACTTTTTCTGTAATTTCCGACGTTTTTTTCTCAGTATCTCAACATCAGTTCGTTTATAAGAGTATCCATAAAGTCTTCTTTCTAATCTATCTATTGATTTGTAAATATCGATTGCTTTGTCGCTATGGACGTTTCGTTTAATAGTAACTCGTTCAACTGCTTTAACGTAATCGTCTTCTAATGATTCAATGATTGATAAATAAAAAAATTCATATACAAACAAACCCAATAGTGCAAATATATCAAAAAGTTCAGATTCTAAAAACGGAACATATAATAATAAAATTAAGATAGTATTTGTATAGGGAAAAGCATAAAAAATAAAGAATATCCACATCTGTTCTTTTTTATGTTTGGAAGGAACTGACTTAATCAAGTTTGTAAACCAGGTTTGTAACGATAAAAATATAATTGATATTACCGATATTATAAACGGTATTAAATATGAATTATCATTTAAATTATTAGTTTTATCAAATAAAATAATTGAAGAATAAATAGATAAAATAAATAATATCAACCAAATAATTCTTCTAAGCAATGTAGAAGGATTGAATTTTATTTCCTTTTTTGAGCGTTCCCAATCATATTTCAAGAGCAATGCTATATACAAAGACAGCCTATCATAGTCAATTACATCATTATCCAATATATCCCAAATATGACCATCTTTCATATAATAGGGCTTAGAATATTTAATTTCCATGTTCTTTCCAAACGGATTAATCTGGCTTTTTAACTGTATAAGTGCAGAATCTTTCTTTTGATTATCCTTTAAATTTTCTAATATTATTTTAAGTTGCTTTCTCCATTCAGCTCTTTCCTTAGTAATATAATCAATCTGATTTCTTTTGCTATTATTTATAAAAACTAAAATCGCACTTAATATAGCTCCTAGGCCTGCTCCACTCAGTAGGGTGATAATCTGACCTACTTCCATTTACCAACACCTCTTCTTTTAAGCAAGAATATATCCCAACTGTTCGAATTTTTCGAATAGTTCAACCAAAAGTTTAAACCTCCCACTCACTCCTCAGCAAACCATATATCAGACTGTCACAGCGGTTCCCTTGAGCATCTTTGCGATCTCTTATGCGAGCTTCAAGAGTAAAACCAAGTTTTTCTGCAACTCGTTGACTTTGGATATTGTAGCCAAAGCAAGAGAGTTCAATCTTGTGAAGACCCAGTTCTCTAAAAACTAGGTCAATCAAGGCAAGCGCTGCTTCTGGTACGTAGCCTTGCCCCCAATAGTCTGGATGCAAGGTATAGCCGAGTTCCAGAACATCATCTCCGTGACGGTGATTGAAGTCAACAGAGCCGATGACTTTATCGGTTCCTTTGACGACAATTCCGTAGCCAGCTGGGAGATTTTCCTTTTGATTACGCTCGGACAGAATATGCTCCAGATAGTAAACCTCATCTTCCAAGGTCTTGACTGGAGGAAAGCCTGCTGGATAGGCGACCTCTGGGAGACTAGCGTAGGCATGGATATCCTCAGCATCTGCCACAGTACGGACTCGTAAAACGAGACGTTCTGTTTCGATTTTATCTGGCAACTCAGCTCTTGACATCCTTCTTCCTCGCTTTCTTGATAAAGCTTCCCATAGGATCGACTCGGTCATCTAGATAACGATAAACGCGCTGGTGACCGTCCCCCATAAAGTAAGTCGGTGAAAAACGGTCATTTTTAAAATTCTCTTTCT
Source organism: uncultured Streptococcus sp. (assembly GCA_934216185.1). GTDB lineage: Bacteria > Bacillota > Bacilli > Lactobacillales > Streptococcaceae > Streptococcus. Next base: position 12,031 of record CAKQBM010000004.1, read on the forward strand.
CATCCAAGAGATCTGGATCAGCAAGTCGCTCGATAATCTTGGCAAAGATATGACAGATTCCATCTTCCTCGATAATCCGATCTACCCGACAGTCCAATACGACTGGACAAGCCTCTAAAATCGGTGCCTGAGTCCGTTCAGAAATCTCGTAGTCTAGCCCCAGGTGTTTCAATTTTTCTCGATGACTGATAAAACCAGTCTGCTCCATCTCGAGCATGAGATTTTCATCAGGGATATTCACGGTGAACTTCTGGTAATGCTTGATTTGCTCAGCCGCATTTTCCTCAGCTCCGACACCAATGACTAGCCAATCTCCCAAGCTATAAGAGGAGCTACAAGTCGTAATATTGTGTCCAAAATTCTGATCCTGATATCCCAAAATGAAGATAGGAAAGCCATAGTAGAGTTTACTTGTTTTAAAAGATTGCTTCATAACAACCTCCTTTTACTAAGACGCAAAAGAAAATCCCTGCCATCTACATGACAGGGACGAATGTATTTATCCGCGGTACCACCCAATTTCGGGCAGAGCCCGCAACTCTCGTCTTTAAAACAAAAAGACACTTTTATTTCAATTTTTTATCCATTAGCAACCAGTTTTGACACACTTGTGGACTTCTCAGCACCGCCACTTTCTGTAAAATGTGAGATTCAAAACACCTCTAATGGCTCTATTGTAGCAAGATTTTAAAGGAAATGCAAGGCACAAGAAAGATTACTTGAACTTGATGCCATTTTCCTTCAATTTCTTGATGGTAGCTGGGCCGATTCCTTTCAAGGCAAGGAGTTCTTTTTCAGTCCAGTTTTTGAAATCTGACGCAGACTTGATGCCTTCATCATAGAAGGTTTTGGCACGGTCAAGTGGAAGCCCACCCAAGTTTGCTGCAAAATCTTCTACAGAATTGGCTACTTTTTGAGCTTGCTCTTTGGTAGCTTCTACTGCTTGTTCAACCTTTTTAGAAACAGCCTTACCAGCTTGGCTTGCTGACTGTTCTGCATGTTTCACGACTTTTTTTGTCTCTTCTACAACCTTAGTCACAGTACTTGAAAAAGCACCTGCACGACGGAGGCTATTTCGTAATTGTTTTTTACGATTGAGTTTCTTTGACATGATAAAATCCTTTCAATAAAAAATCCCTGCTCTGACAAGGATTTAATATAAATATTCTATCAAGATTTTAGTAAAAAATCAAGAATCTATCTCGTTTAATAATTTCGCTCACCAAACAAGCCTTCTGGTAAATCATGGAATCCCTTGCCTGCCTTGAAATTTTCAAACTTACCAAGCAAGAACTGATAAGCATCCAAACGACTTTCGTAGCGAATCATGGCATCTTTGGCACGCTCATCTTGGTCTTCTTCGTAGACTTTTTGGCTTTCCTTGTGCGCCATGTCATTGATCATAATCTGGGTCTTGACCCAGGCTTCAAATTCCTTCATAAATTCTTGTTCGTAACTCATTTTTTCTCCTTATTCTAATCCACGGAAATAGTCCGTGTCAATCTCACGGTAGGGTTGAATATCCTGAACGTATTCCAGCACACCTTGGAATTCTCCGTTTTCATCGTGCACTGCCGCGTAGGTGATGTGGACAAACTTACCTCGTGACTCAGACTTGAACCACATTTCATACTTGTCTTTGCTTCCCTCACGAAGTCCCTTCATGATAGTCTTGACCTTGTCCAAGTACTTAGGCGGATGACAAAGTTCAACATTGCGCCCGACTTGGGATGGCGTCCGTTTGAAAATCATCTCATCAGCTGGCGTATTGTCATTGTAATACTGGAAAATATCCTCTTTATTGACAAATGTAATCTCCATAGGGAGGTGATTGAGGATGAGATTGGCCTGCTCGACTGAGAGATAGCCATTGCCAAAAGCCTGTTGACTATGGCGGTCCAGCACTGCTTCCTTTTCCTTAGGGGTAAAGGTAATGGTAAACTGCCCTTCTGACGTATCGATAACTTGCTGAACTTGACCCTCTGCCTTATCTAGCTGTACAGGCTCCTCTTCACTCTTTTCCTCAACAAAACTCTGGCGTTCTGGAACCCATTTCTCAGACGGACGGATGATGGCATAACCATAGGCATCGCTCTCCTCCGCAATCTGAAGCCAGTCATCCTGAGTAAAGGATTCAAGGAGAATCATGAGAAGGATGGACTCTTCCTTGAAAATCATACTTTCAAACTCTGTCGCAAAGGCTTCAAAATCTTCTTTCACATTGGAAATCGGCACTTCAGGTAGTGACTTAGCTGTCGCTAAAGCTGTTTGAAAGAGTTCCCTAATCTGGTCATCCACTCCCCACATGACCTTAGGAGGGGAATCGTGTCCATAGCGCTCCATGATAGGAAAGAAGAGTTCTTCTTTACGTTGGTAATGGATGTCAAATTGCCCCACAAGACCCATCTGACGAACCAAGCCCTTGCGCATCTCCGCCAGCATTTCCTCGTCTTCCATAGACTCATAGGTATCTAACAATCTCCGAATGCGAATCAAGGCCGCACGGAGGGCTAGATTTTCTTCCTTGAAGACACGAACGGGGTGGCCAGGATGCTCGGTATCCTCTACTTCGACACCTTTAACAGCATTTTTAAAAAGATTAGCATGAACATCACAGAGTTCCATGACATCTTCAAAAGTGACGCCCGAGTCTGAGTTCATCAGCTCGTGCTCCATGAGGGAAATCTCGATGGCTGAGACACCCGCAAAGGTCGCATCAAAACGCTCCTGAACCGACTCAGGAGAGGCACCATTGTGCAATTCTAACAAAATATCCCGTAGGACATGAATCCGTTCATCTGCCATTAGTCTAATCCAATCACTTCGTAGCCGTTTGCTTCCAGCGTGCGGACAATCTTGTCCATAGGAGTTCCTTCGAGCTTAGAACCCTGTTTGAGCGATACCTTACGACCGACTGTATTACGCATCAAGGGATTGGCAAGGGGTTTAAAACCCAACTCCACTAGAATCTCTAAGACCTCTGGATGCTTATCCACCACTTCTGCAACAGGAATTGACACATCGATGATATTGTCCATGACGACCTCCATTATCGTTTATAAATGATATTATTTATTTTATTATACCATAAGGAAAGAGATTAAAAAACTAGCAGTGGAGTTCCTGCTAGTTCTCTGCGACTTGGATTACCATCTAAATAAGTTTAAAGAGCCAATCCAATATCTTAAATACTATCTTGTAAAACAATAATTGAACTGCAAAAGAGATGATCATCCAAAAGAATTTCAAAATCCCAATAATCGGTTTAATAAAAAGAATGGCAAGAAGACCCAGAAAAATTTCATTTTTTATCCTCTGGCTTGATGAGCCACCGAGCCGTATCCATTAACTTGTCTGCAATAAAGAGTTTCCCAAAACCGACAACGGCATGGTCATCTTTCTTTATCGTTTTCATTACTTTTACACCTTGCATGGTCAAAAAGTAATTCCCGTAAGTTTTAGCTAGAGTTTTTATAAGTCCCATATTATCTTTCCTCTTTTAACTACACTTTAAAATATTGACAATACCAGTCTTACTGGCCATTTCTGTGAAATTTACTCTTTCTAATTCCTATAATATCATACAAGTTGAATTTTATAAAGCTTTTTAATAATTTTTAAATCTAGAAAGATTCCGCCAGCATGTTTTGTAGCCATTTCCCCACCAAAAAAGAGGGTTGCCCCTCCTTCTTAGTTCTTATCCAGATTACGTAGCATTTCATCAATCTTGTTTCCATATTCGATGGATTCGTCTTTGACGAAGGTCAAATCTGGGATTTTGTACAATTTCAAATTGCGGCCAAGTTCACGTTTGATGGTACCAGTTGCTTTTTCAAGCCCGATTTGGGCTTTTTGGTTATCTGAAGCAAGATTACTCAAAATGGTGTAGTAAACCTTGGCAACAGACAAGTCACCCAGCATCTGAACATCTGTGATGGTCACGCCTTGGACACGCGGATCACGGACTTTCTTTTGCAAAATCTCATTGACTTCACGCTTGATTTCCATGCCCACACGATCCGTACGGAAATGATTTGCCATGATATTCCTTTCTCTACTTTGAACCAAAAGCTAGGCCAGCAGACCTAGCTATTTCTATTAGATAGAGGAACTAGAGCCATTTGAATCTAGGAAACAAGCCTTAGATAGAACTGAAGTTCATCAAGGCGCTGTTGACGACGAGTCAAATGAGCTATCGTTTCTCTATTATCTCTTGATTTCTTCCATGACATAGGCCTCAATCACATCATCCATCTTGATATCATTATATCCATCGATCATCAATCCACCTTCACGGCCGTTTGTAACTTCCTTAACGTCGTCTTTGTAGTGTTTCAAGCTTGCGAGTTCGCCATCATAGATAACAACACCATCACGGATAACACGGACTTTAGAGTCACGGGTAACCTTACCGTTGATAACCATGAATCCACCAATGGTTCCCACTTTAGATACCTTGAAGGTTTCACGAATAAGAGCTTCACCGATAACTTTTTCTTCAAATTCTGGATCAAGCATCCCTTTCATGGCTTCTTCCATCTCTTCGATAACCTTGTAGATAATGCTGTGAAGACGGATTTCCACATCGTCAGCTTCAGCTTGTTGACGAGCTTGTGGTGTAGGGCGTACGTTGAAACCAACGATAAAGGCATTTGAAGCTTCGGCAAGGGTCACATCAGATTCATTGATAGCACCGACCGCTGAGTGGACGATGGTAACTTTGACACCTTCCACGTCGATCTTTTGAAGTGAGGCAGAAAGGGCCTCAACAGAACCTTGTACATCAGCCTTGATGATAACGTTAACTGTTTTGAGTTCACCAGCCTTAAGCGTATCAAAGAGGTTTTCAAGGCTGACACGTTGGGTAGCTTGACGTTGTTTCATGAGGGCACGTTTGGCACGCTCTTCACCTGCTGCACGCGCAGATTTTTCATCCTCGTAAACAGCAAAGTGGTCACCCGCCATCGGCGCTTCGTTCAAACCTGTGATTGACACTGGTGTTGATGGTCCAGCAACTTTAACACGACGACCAAGGTCGTTGGTCATAGCACGGACACGACCGAAGGTATTTCCGACAACGATTGGGTCTTGAACATTCAAGGTACCTTGTTGAACAAGAAGGGTTGCGACCGCACCTTTTCCTTTATCCAAGCGCGCTTCGATAACTGTACCGATCGCACGCACTGTTGGGTCTGCTTTGAGTTCTTGGATTTCAGCCACAAGAAGGACTGTTTCCAACAATTCTTCGATGTTTTGGTTGAATTTAGCTGAGATTTCAACAAATTCAGAATCTCCACCCCAAGCAGTTGACATAACACCATGCTCTGCCAATTCACCGATAACGCGTTCTGGGTTAGCACCTGGTTTATCAATCTTGTTGATAGCTACGATAATTGGAACGTTGGCCGCTTTTGAGTGGTTGATGGCTTCAATTGTCTGAGGCATAACCCCGTCATCTGCCGCTACGACCAAGATAGTAATATCGGTAACAGAAGCACCACGCGCACGCATAGATGTAAAGGCCGCGTGTCCTGGTGTATCAAGGAAGGTAATCTTCTTGCCATTTTCCACGATTTGATAGGCACCGATATGCTGAGTGATACCACCTGCTTCACCTGTCGCAACACGAGAGTTACGAAGGGTATCTAGGAGGGTTGTTTTACCGTGGTCAACGTGTCCCATGATCGTTACAACTGGTGGACGCTCTACCAATTCATCTTCATTGAGATAACCATCTTCGACAAAGAAACGTTCGATGTCGGCATTATCCACTTCAACCTTTTGTTTGGCTTCGATACCATAATCCACCATGAGGAGTTCAATTGTTTCCCCATCCAAGGATTGGTTCTGTGTGGCCATGATACCCATCATAAAGAGTTTCTTAACGATTTCAGCTGGTTCACGTTTGATACGTTTTGCGATTTCCGCAACGGTCATACCATCTGTATATTCAAATTCTGTTGGCAATTCATGGAATTTACGCTCTGTAACAGGTTTTGGAGCCTGATTGCGGTTATTCTTGTTATTGCCTTTTTTGTTCTTCTTGTTGTTATTCCAGTTACTATTCTTTTGATTTCTCACTTGATTTTGACTACTTCGATTCTTTTGTTGTTTTCTAGGACCATCTTCTTCGTGATCATAATCGTCACGATTTTTGTCTGGTCGAGCTTGTTTTTTACGACGTGTATCCACTGCAGGTTCTTTTTTCTCAGGGACGACTTCAACCACTGCTTGAACTTGCTGTGCTTGTTGCGCTTGTTCAGCTAACTTAGCAGCTTCTTCAAAGATTTCCTCTGGTTCCTTGCGTTTGTTAGCTTGAGCCAAGGCTTCTTTAGCAGCCTGATACTGCTTGAAGCGTTCCTCACTTGAACGTGCGTACTCTGCATTTTGCTCTGCTTTTAGGGCTGCTGCACGGGCTTTAAAGTCAACACGTGGAGTCGCTTGATTTGAACGTTTGTCCTCTTGTTGACGGCGATCATTACCACGATTTTGCTGACCTTGCTGTTTCTTAGCTTGCTCATTAAAACGGCGATTGTCGCGGTTGCCTTGACCTTGTTTTCCACCATTACGGTTATCATTCTTTTGATGATTTCCCTTTTGTTGTTGGTCACGGTTATTGCCCTTATTTTGCTTGCGTCGTTCTGCCTGCTCTTTGGCACGAGCTTCACGCTCAGCCTTGAAATTACGGCTTTGCGGTTTAGCTGCTACTTTTTCTGCCTTCGGAGCGACTGGCTCAGCCGCTTTTGCCTCTTCCTTAGCTACAGCTGGTTTAGCTGGTTCAGATTTCTCGGCTTTCTTTTCTGCACTTGCTTTTGGTGCTGCAGGTTTTGCTTCTGATTTCGGAGCAGCTGCAGGCTTAAAGCTGGCAGCGATTTTTGCAGCGATAGCTTCTTCCACACTTGATGAGTGGCTTTTCACATCCAAGCCCAACTCTTTTGCACGCGCTACAACTTCTTTACTTTCTTTTCCAAGTTCTTTTGCGATTTCGTACAATCTTTTCTTAGACAAATCATGTCCTCCTCTTCTATTCCATAAGAGACCTCATTTTCTTTGTAAATCCAGCATCTGTTACAGCCAAAACCTTTCTCGATTTCCCGACTGCTATGCTTAATTCCAGTGTTGAAAACACGGTTACAATTTCTACTTGATAATAATGACTTTTATCTTGAATCTTCTTGGTCAGATTGGGTCCAGCATCATGAGCTAGAAAGACCAACTTAGCCTTGCCGTCTTGAATGGCCTTGACCACCAATTCTTCACCCGATATGATCCGCCCTGCTCGTTGAGCAAGTCCCAAGAGATTGCTTATCTTTTGCTTATTCAAGTCCTAACTCTCTTCTTTTCACTTTGTGATCCACATAAGCGATCAACTCGTCATAAAAGCTTTCATCCACTTCCATGCTAAAGCTGCGGTTAAAGACTTTCTTCTTTTTCGCCTCTAGGGCTTCTGCATTGTCTAGCTTGATGTAAGCGCCGCGGCCATTGGCCTTGCCTGTAGGATCAATAAAGACTTGTCCTTCCTTATTCTTGACAATGCGGAGCAAATCACGCTTATCAATCACTTCGTTAGACACGACAGACTTGCGCAAAGGGATTTTTCTCGTTTTCATCTTTCCCTCCTCTAGCAGCTTTTATTCTTCTACAGTATCGTTTTCTGCTTCCAAATCTACCGAACCAGCTTCTTCCATGGCTTCAAATTCGCTAGCAGACTTGATATCAATACGGTAACCAGTCAAGTGAGCTGCCAAACGAACGTTTTGCCCACGACGACCGATGGCAAGAGAAAGTTTGTTATCTGGTACAACCACCAAGGCACGTTTGCTGTCGTTTTCGTCAAAGATAACTTGATCAACCTCAGCAGGAGCGATGGCATTATAGATAAATTCAGCTGGATCTGCTACCCACTCGATAACGTCGATATTTTCTTCGATTGGCACCATACGGTCGCTCTTGACATCGTAGCGAGCTGGGTGGAATTTGCTAGTAATCTTCTTGATATTAGCACCACCACGTCCAACGATTGTACCGATAGCGTCCACGTTTGGATTGTGGCTACGAACGGCAACCTTAGTACGGTCACCTGCTTCACGAGCCACGCTCATGATTTCAACTGTTCCATCATAAACTTCTGGAATTTCTTGCTCCATCAAGCGTTTGATCATTTCTGGATGGCTACGGCTAACAAAGACATTCACACCACGAGGGTTGTCTTCAACTTTATAAACGTAAACCTCAATACGGTCGTGGGAAGCAAACACTTCTCCAGGAATTTGGTCTTGTTTTGATAATTGGGCTTCGATGCTACCAAGGTTGACATAAATAAAGCGGTTATCAAAGCGTTCTACTGTACCAGACATGATTTCTTGCTCATGTTCTTTGTAAGTATTGTAGGTGATGGCACGTGTTTGCTTGCGCATTTTTTCCATGATGGTTTGTTTGGCAGATTGAGCTGCTACACGACCAAACTCAGCTGGTGCTTCTTCAAACTTGATTTTGTCACCAAGCTCATAGGCTGAATTAATGGCAAGAGCATCTTTCAAGCTGATTTCCAAACGGCTATCAAATACTTCATCAACAACTTCACGGACAGTATAAACTGTAAAGTCACCTGTTTTCTCGTTGAAGTCAATAGCTACGCTATCTGATTGACCATAGCGTCTGCGATAAGCGGAACGAAGCGACTCTACTACTGCGTCGATGATATCTTCTTTTTTGATTCCCTTGTCTTCTTCCAAAATGCGGAAGGCCTCTAGCATTTCTTTACTCATGTTTTCTTCACTTTTGAATCCTCAAAAGCTATCCTTTCTTTTTCTATAATTTAACTGCTAAACGTGCTTTTGATACTAAACTGTATGGAATTTGGACAGTTTTCTTACGCGTCTTGTCCATATACTCCATGGTCAACTCGTCCTCTTCGAAGGCCAACAAGGTTCCTTCAAAGACCTTTTGCTTATCGATGGCTTGGTAGAGCCCGACATGGATGTATTTCCCAACCGCTCCAGCGACGGCATCCTTGGTTTTCAAAGGACGTTCCAAGCCTGGACTGGTGATTTCTAGGAAATATTGTTCTGGGAAGGGATCTGGCTTGATGGTGTCTAGGACAGGACTGATAATTTCTGTCAAGTCTGCCGTGTCGTTCAAGGTAATTCCTTCAGGTTTATCTACAAAAATACTGAGAATCATGTCACTGCCAATCTTTCCATACTCGATATCCACGAGTTCGAAAGGAGCTTCTATGACAGGTTCTACAACTTCTCTGACTAATTCTACGATTGTTGCGATTGCGTCCACCTCCTCATAAGCAAGAGGCGAAGATATTTCCCCGCCTCACTTTTCATATTCTTACTCTTAGTATAGCACGTTTGCCAGCTTATGTAAAGCAAAAGCACTTATACAGCCTGATTTCAGGCTATTTCTTAAAATTCTGCCTCAACACGGTAGATAACTTGCCCCTTGTTGGAGAATTTTTGCTCGTATTCTGTCATGACATTGCCTTCAAAATCACTGGCATGTAAATCCAGCCAGACACCATTGAGCTTCATGCCATACTGAGAAAAGCTCACTAAACTGTACTCAAACAAGCCACGATTGTCCGTCTTGAAATGAATTTCTCCATTTTCAGGCAAGATACGCTTGAAGGTATCCAAAAAGGTTTTGTAGGTCAACCGACGCTTTTCATGGCGTTTTTTCGGCCATGGATCTGAAAAATTCAGATACAAGCGATCAATCTCACCGTCTTCAAAATAGTCAGTCAAATCAGAACCATCTACCCACAAGAGCTTGATATTAGGCACTCCAACTTCAAGCACCTTGTCCAAAGCGTAGCTCAAAACAGACTTTTGAATATCAATCCCGATATAGTTAATGTCAGGGTTTTGCTTGGCCATACCTGAAACAAAGGCACCCTTCCCACTTCCAACTTCCACATGAATGGGATTGTCGTTTCCGAACAAGTCCCGCCATTTTCCCTTGGCTTCCAAGGGATTGAGGACCACATACTGGGGATTTGCCTCTAGTAATTCTGTTGCCCCTTTACGATTTCTAACTCTCATCTTCTCTTTCCATACTTGTCTCGGAAGTGACGCAAGCCATGAATCTCCCGATTGACATTTTCTAAATCTTGGTTCATATAATACTTGGAAATCTGGCTCAAGTAAGACAATTGACCGTACCAATACAATTTATTTAATACCGTTTGATTGTACTTGTAACCGTAGTAGGTCAACCATTCCTTCCACTGATGTTCTGGAATATAATGGCAGAGCATATGGGCCACATCAAACATGCGATCGGTCAAGCGAACCGAATCCCAATCTACCAAATAAATCAAGCCACTGTCCGTCTCAATCCAATTACTATGTCGTACATCTCCATGGACAATGGTCGCATGGTCCTCTCTAAATCCTGGAATAGTCTGACGTAAATCAGCCATCACTTCACTGATAAAATGATTTTTACGCAAAGCATCCGGAGCCGTTTCTTGCCAAGACTGTAGTAAATCTACAGGTGTTTCCATGGCATATCCCAAACGACTCAACTGTGTCATCAACGGACGTGAGCGATGAAGACGGGTTAAAATATTGACGATTTGTTTACGATTCATATCATAGGGGGTCAATATCTTGCCTGTCAACCATTCTTGAGCACACATATCACGCCCATCTGCCAAACGGCGACTCCATAATAATTGTGGAGCAATTTGTTCTCTAGCTAGACCAGGTAGGATTGGAGAGGTGTTCATTTTTACAAAGATACGCTTCCCATCAGGATAGCTACCCATATAAGCCTTGCCACTTTTCCCAGGTATGGGAGTCAGTGTTAGCTCATTATCACCCAAATCCATTTCTTTCCTCCGTATAAAGTTTCCTTACTATTCTACTAGTTTTTGGCCTATTCGTCAACCGCTCTAACCCGATTCTCAAAGAAAAGCCTCTGGGATGGTTTGGGTTATCATTATAGAAAGAAAAAGGTAAGCACAATCTCCTACTTACCTTTTCATAATTTTTATAAATAATATAAGAGTGGCCAACTGTTGTAAAACATATGGACTAGAGTAGAAACCCATAGGTTTTGGCTCTTTTTATAAGCAAAACCCAGCAACAAGCCCCCAAGTAGATAAAAAATAAACGAAGGAACATTAGAAGGTCCATGCATAAAAGAAAAGAGAGAGGAAGTTAGCACAAGCCCTAACCAAGAATTGTCAAAAACCGCACCTTGAAGAAGTCCTCTGAAAATGAGTTCCTCTTGGATGGGTCCAAAAACTGAGGAAGTCAAAATCAAAGGCAGAGAAATTCCTCTGCTGACTTCCGCCCAGTGTTGAACTCCTGCGCCAGAAGAAATAGCAAAGAAATGAATATAAACCAGCGTCTCAAGAACGCTTAGAAGAAAGATTGCAATGAAAAGTAAAAGTTGTTTCCTGCTTAACATCCCCAAAGAAATCATATCAAACCATTTCGCATAGCCAAAACTAAGGAAAAGCAAGAGACTCTTTATCATAATGAATGTGTACTGGTGTTGAAAATAATCGCCTTGATTAATGGAATAACCCGCTGCACCAACGATTGCAAATACTAAAAATCCAAAGCACAAGGCATGAAATTTATCAAAAAACTCCATCAAATTATCCTCCTCACCAAACAGACTTCCTACGCGTCATCCTTTAGCTCTAACCTTTCCAAAACAAACCATTTGAGTAACCAAAATCCGACCACATAACCAGCCCCTAAGAATATAGCTATTAAAGATAGCATGGGATTTAGGAAATAAAAGACCACCACAGATACAAAGGTGAGCACAAAAACATTAAAGGCAATAGCGTCAGAAGCCAAGACTAGAATATAGGGTGTCAACCAGTCTAAGGTTTTGGAATCTAGGAAAAATAAGTGTTTATACATGATGACCTCCTCTTGACAAGCTCTACTGCTGTAAGATTAAGAAGACAGTTTGTTCTTTTTAAGGCTAACCCCACTACTAGATAATAGATACATTAAGGCATTAAAGACAATGAAAATATGTCCATAGAATAAAATCAACCTCGCATCCAAACCAAGATACAGTTTGACCATCAAAAAGATGAGCAAAAGAATTTGAAACCATACCGTTTTTCCAAAAATAAATTTAAAGCGATTTCGAATATCTACTTCCTTGATTTTTACCGCCACCCCTTTATTAGCAAGAAGGAAAACGCCTGCTTCAAATAATCCACTGTAAAGAACAAGCCACCCAATCGACACATTAGAGATTTGTAAAAATGTCCCTAAAAGAATATTCAACATACTACTCAAGAAAATAACAAGAAATAATCTGTATTTCATATTAAATACCTCCATTCATTTATTTCACGAACGATTTAATAGAAGCTTCTAATCAAAAATTCTGTCAGAAGAGGAAGGAAAACTACTTTTTATAATACTTCAAGCCCCAAATGAGCAGAAGCATAATAAGCAAGCAGAGAATAGCGCCTATATAAGCAATTAGTTGTTGGTAAGATTCTCCTGCTGTGATACCTCTATACAAACAGATAATGGACATAAAGCCTGTCAAGCCGATGAACATGAGTTGATTGGTTCTAGGACTAACCAAATCATCATCTTCAAACTCTCTTATCCTCATTTCCCTAGTGAGGTAAACAGTAACCAAAATAGAAGCCAAGTTAATAACCACTAAAAGAAATTGGAGGACTAAGGAAAAATTTAAAAACTGACGAGATAGAAATAGATAAGTAGAGACAAGTAAAGGCAACTGACCTAGGAACAATCTCGCAAGGAAGATGGTCTGTTTTTTAAAAAATATTTTTTTCATTGCTTTCTCCATTACAATTAAATGACATCTAATCATTTTCTAAAATTTGATAACTTTTATGAAATGTTTTAGCAGAAACAACTCTATGATTGGTGATATCTATATAATCACCTGGATAACCAAGAACATACATTCCATAACCAGCAAATCCTCCTCCAACTGTTCCAACTAGACCAAACTTGATATTCGTTTCGAGAGAAGTGTTAAGACCTGCCATTAGAATGCGCACATGATTATCCAACCAAACCATATAATTTTTTTGAAAAGCTTCCTCTACCCAACTTGGTTTAGGAGTTGCTTGACCAATTTCCCAAACATCAACAATTTGATTCCCATATTTTGCCTTCATAGCTTCAATCCTTTTTAAATACCATTACATGAGTTTGGAGTTCCCCCTATACCATATGGACCACATGGTTTTGAAAAATGTATAATAGGCCACTTACCATTTAATTGATCCAAAGTTGGAGAAGGTGCTAGTCCACCCAATAAACCAGCAATCATATCTCCCCAACCTCCGAAACCTCCTTCAACTTTCGCAAGCATCTCAGTATCCATCATTTCAAATTGTGACATCGTTTTTGTATTCATAGGGAATTTAACAACGTAAAGATCTAAAATCTAAAACCATTCACCCTTACTTCCGTATGTTCTCATATATTCTCATGATCGCAACAAGGATAGCAGCTGTCCCACTTGCCAAAGCGATAAGGGTAATGATAATGTTGAGGATTTCAGGCGTACTCCCTATTCTATTAATAAGACGTAGTAGGGATATAACTGTCAACTGAATTAGGAGTATTGATTCTACTCTTACCATTGAAGTAAGTCTGTTTTCAACTGCATATAAAAAGGCTGGTAGCATAACACAGGCTATAGCAATCACAAACAGGTTGCCCCCTGTTTCTTCTCCCTTGTTCACCACGGAAATCATGAGAAGATTCGAAGCTATGATCAACGTAGAACAGATGATAAAAAAGGATTTCTTATTCATTTAATATACCTCGATACTATGGTAAAAATCAAACTGGGTAAAGACAAACTTTAACAGCTAACTTCTGCTAATTGAAACATTGTTTTTGTATTCACGAGGAATGCTTTTTTTATTTTGTTATGTCGTTCTTTCATAGTTTCTAAAATAAAGAATGTGAAGGATATAGTAAATGGAGCGCCTACATATTCTATAACATACTTCCAATTCCCGAAGCATTGACTAAAATAAGAAAAGAAAGACACAATTATCAAATAGGTAACTTAAACTGCTGTCATTCCACGTAATTCTTTCTTAAATATTGCACGTACTGTACGACTACTGTTTTCTACTTCCGCTAATACTAACTACTTACCATGCTTTTTTACCTATGCATTAACTACTATTTAATCCTCTAAAAGTGGTTAGTTTTCTCCCCTATAAGAGTTGTATTCCACTTTCGGCTACAACCTTAACAATGTTAGTATACTACTATTCTTTGAAATTTTCCATCCAAATCATAAATGGTCATCAAAACATCTTGAGGCGTTAAAATAATCGAAAAAGAAAGCATTTCGGAAATACTTGACCTTTTACCATTCATTTCATATACAGTTATAATCTTTTATATATAAAATAAATACACCTATCTTCTCACTCTTGTCTATAGGCAAATGTTAGCTATATGTTATTACAAACAAATAGTATCATTGCACCTGTTTACCATCTATTTTTATTTATGAATTTTTTGTTTCACTTTAATCATTACAGAAGTCATAAAAAACGCGACAGCCAGCCGAATCAGTTGGTAACTTTCTTCCTCTCCTGTTTTCGGTAATAATTTTTCATTCGAAGTAATAGATTTGCTTACATAATCAGTCCCCTTAACATCAGTTGAAGGAGTTTTATTTTCTTGAGCAATATCAAAAATAGGTTTGGGAGTTTCCAATTGATTCTTATTGTCTAACATTGCTAAATTGTCAGATTGAGTAGTTTTAGCTTTAGAAGTTGAGTTTGTACTCTCCACTTTCCCACTATTTTCACTATTAGAATTGGGATTAGCATTGGATATTTTCATTTCCGTTCTTTTTTCATCACTCATACCTTTGCTGTCACTTACAACTTTATCACTAATATTCATGCTGTCACTTCTAGTATTCTCATCACGGACACTTTCAGTTACTGTTTCCTCAGAAGATTTCACTGTCTCCGTTTGCTTAGGTGAGTTTCTCGAGTACATATAATCATACACCTGTTGTGCAGTTGCTCCGCCACCAACCCATCCAGATATCGGATGTCCATTTTTTAAATACAAAATTGTTGGTGTTCCTGGAATACCGACTTTTTTAAATAGAAACTCTCTCGCTTCCCCATCAAAATCCTTACCGTCCAAATCATAATACTCTAACTTCTTTTCAATCAAGTTATTAAATTCTTTCAATTCAGGAGAAAATTGACGACAATGAGAGCAAGTTTTTCTACCAAAATAAATAGTATGTTCCAATTGATCCTCTGTAAAAGATTGACGTACAGCTTCAATATCTATCTTTTTAAAGTCCGTAACATTCTTCTCGTACTCTTCTGGGGTTACAACAGAAGGTTTATGCTCCACCTTTTCCTTAGCCGATGGCAAATCTGGTGCCACAAGAGAACTATCATTCGCCTGAATAGAGGAAGAAGTAGGCTGTTCTTCTGCATATACAACACCCGTAGTAATAGATGCAAATACAAGTGGTACAAGTAATAGCGATTTTATCTTTTGTTTCTTCATAAGAATACTCCTTTACATTTGTTATCTTTATCTTACCTTATTTAAGATTACAAATTCATCTAAATCTTAAATGGTCATCGAAACATCTTGAATTGCAAAAAATTCATTATAAAAGGGTAAGTATTGCGAAAACACTTACCCCTTTTTTTATACTTCATTAAGCTCTACTTTTTATAATACTTCAAGCCCCAAATGAGTAAAAACATGACAACCAAGCAGAGAATAGCGCCAATATAAGCGATTATTTGTTGGTAAGATTCTCCTGCTGTAATACCTCTATACAAACAAATGATAGACATAAAACCTGTCAAGCCGACGAACATGAGTTGATTGGTTCTAGGACTAACCAAATCATCATCTTCAAACTCTCTTATCCTCATTTCCCTAGTGAGATAAACAGTAGCCAAAATAGAAGCCAAGTTAATAACTACTAAAAGAAATTGGAAAACTACGGAAAAATTTAAAAACTGACGAGATAGAAATAGATAAGTAGAAACAACCAAAGGTATCTGTCCGAACAACAACCTCACTAAGAAAACATTGTGTTTTGTTGCAAAGATTTTTTTCATTACTATCTCCTTTCATATGCTAACAGGTAAGTGCACCACCAATCCCACCTAGTACAGCACCAATTGCTCCTGTTCCTATAGCATATGGTCCCAATAGAAATGTCGAACCATAAGTTGTTGCATACCCATCAAGTGCGCCATACGCAATCCCTGCTCCACAAGCAATTGTTCTTCCCCAATCAATATCTCCACCTTCAACGCAAGCAAGCATTTCATTATCCATAACAGAAAATTGTGACATCATTTTTGTATCCATGACAAATACTCCTTTTTTATTTTTAATTTTTGTCCTGTTGCAACCTTGACAGTTTAAGTATAGCACTGTTTTTAAAATTTTCTTATCTAAATCTTGAATTGTCATCGAAACGCCTTGAATTAGCTTTTTATTTCAAATCACCTCTAAATTTTTTAAAAAAAGACAGTTTCTAATCACTTTTTTACCATTCAGGAACTTTCAATGACTATTCAAGATTTCATAAAATATGAACTTATTTTTATGACATAATATACCTATCTACTATATGAAAATGAAAGGAATTACCAATGACTTCTTATAAACGTACACTTGTTCCTCAAATAGATGCTAGAGACTGCGGTGTTGCTGCCTTAGCCTCGATTGCTAAATTCTATGGTTCAGATTTTTCTCTAGCTCACTTGAGAGAACTTGC
>CAKQBM010000005.1 GCA_934216185.1 uncultured Streptococcus sp.
ATCAAATTTAGCTAATTTCTGGTCAAAAGATATACTCGCACCAAAGCGCTCTACCCAGTCTTCGACAGTACCTTCAAAGCGACCACCCCATAATTTTGTATTCTTAGCCATATCACATCCACCTCTCTATCCAATCGCCCTATTTGGCGCTTTTTTGAACCTCAGAATGAACCTTGGTTGGAAGTCCCCACAACTTAATAAAGCCAACAGCCGCATCTTGGTCAAAGGTATCTGCACTAGTATACGTCGCCAAATTTTCATCGTAAAGTGAATTTGGTGATTTCCGAGCCACGACCTGAGCGCTTCCCTTATACAGTTTAACTTTTGCAGTTCCATTGACAACTTTTTGAGTTTCTTTAATATAAGCAATCAAGGCTTGCGTAGCTGGACTAAACCACAAAGCATTATAAATAAGATTTGATAATTCATTCTCTATGATTGGTTTAAAATGAGCCACTTCTCTCACAAGCGTCAAGTCCTCAATTTCCTTATGAACTGTCAGCAAGGTCACTGCACCTGGACACTCATAGATTTCTCTTGATTTAATTCCAACCAAACGATTTTCCACGTGGTCAATCCGTCCGACCCCATGTTTTCCAGCTATTTCATTGAGTTTTTGAATCAAATCTGCCAATTTTAACACTTCTCCATTGAGGGAAACTGGAACACCTTCACTAAACTCAATATCAATGTATTCTGGCATATCTGGAGCTTGCTCTGGAGAAGTTGTGATGCCAAAGGCTTCTTCTGGAGCCTGATTCCATGGATTTTCCAAAATACCACACTCATTGGCACGTCCCCAAAGATTTTGGTCAACAGAGTAGGGATTGTCAAGGTCAGCAGGAACAGGCACCCCATTTTCCTTAGCAAAATCAATCTCTTCCTCTCGAGACCATTTCCATTCACGAACAGGAGCAATCACTTTTAGATTGGGATCCAAGGCTGCAATCGATACTTCAAAACGTACTTGGTCATTCCCCTTACCTGTACAACCATGAGCAATTGTAGTCGCTCCTGTTTGATGTGCTATTTCAACCAATTTTTTAGAAATGATAGGGCGACTCAAGGCGGACACCAAAGGATATTTCTGCTCATAATAGGCATGAGCTTGAAGGGCTACCAATACATAATCTGTAGCAAATTCGTCCTGTACATCAATGACATAAGATTCGACTGCCCCAACCTTGAGAGCCTTATCATGGATGAAATCCAAATCTTTGCCTTCACCTACATTCATACAAACTGCAACGACATCGTAATCTTTCTTCAACCAAGTAATTGCAACTGATGTATCCAAACCGCCAGAATAGGCCAAAATTACTTTTTCTTTACTCATTTCTTTTCCTTATTTTCCTTATTCCTATTTTATTTTTCAATGGATGCTTTAAAGGCATCATCAATTAATTTTTCCAAGTCTCCAGAATCTTTCAACTTTTGAATAGTCTGATCAACTGCCGCCTTCAATTCCTTGCTATCTTTTTTCATGGCGACAGCGTAGGAATCATCCTTTTCTTGATCAAACTCAATTTCAGCAATTGCTAAATCGGGATTATTTTCCACAAATCCCTTGGCAACTGGTTCTTCAAAGATAACGGCATCCAATTGACCTGATTTTAAATCTGTAATCAAATTTCCATTTTTAGGCAGAGATACGAGGGAAGAATTTTGTAGTAAGTCTTTCGCCATCGTCTCTTGAATCGAGCCTTTCTGCGCTCCAACCTTTTTCTGAGCCAAGTCGTTGACAGACTGATAAGTGGCTAAATCAGATTTTTTTACAATAACCTTGTTCTTGGAAGTATAGTATGGGACTGAAAAGTCAAACACCTTGCTCCGTTCATCTGTCTTAGAAACACCAGATATGGCAAGATCGGCTTTTCCTGATTGAACACTAGCCAGTACATTGTCAAAACTCATGGGAGATAGTTCCAATTCGACACCTAGTTCTGTTGCGATAGCTTTGGCTAATTCGATATCTGAACCCACAATCTGATTTTTCCCATCAACCACTTTTTGGTATTCAAATGGAGCAAAATCTGGATTGAGAGCTACAACCAATTTTCCTTTGGACTTGATGGCTTCAATTCCAGCCGATTGATTGTTACTACAAGCAAATAGTAGGGGGAGCATCACTAAACCAAACATCGTCATCAACACCTTCTTTATCTTATTCATAACAAAGCCTCCTTTATGTTTATTCTTTTTGGTTGTATAAATAATACACCTATCTTCATCCTTTGTCAAGCCTAAATTGAAAAATTTTTCAATTTGAAACAAAAAAACCTAGAAATACTACATAAAAATGTCATTCCTAGGCCTATTTATGCTATTTCTCTCTGAAAAATATGAGTATTCAGTCAGTCAAATGAAGCAGAACGAACTCATTTTCCCTCGCCCAATTCAATAATACGATGACATTGTTGGGCTACATAAGCATCGTGGGTCACAATAATAACTGTTTTCCCCTCGCGATTCATCTCTAAGAGAAACTTCAAGACCAAATCTCTATTTTCAGGATCCAGAGAACCTGTTGGTTCATCGGCTAAAATCAGCTGGCTGGGTTTTAAGATGGCTCTAGCAACTGCAATTCGTTGTTGTTCACCACCAGACAACTCGGAGACCTTTTGATGCAACGTAGCTGACAAACCGACTCTCTCTAAAATCTCTTCCACCTTTTTTAGCTTGTCTTTCTTGGACAATTTCACATATTTCAGCGCCAGCATGAGATTGTACTCGACCGTTTCATCATCAATCAAGGCAAAATTTTGAAACAGATAAGAGATATGTTCACGGATTATTGTTTGCGACTTAGCAGAATTGACCGCTAGATTTGTCTGACCAAAAATCTCATACCGTCCGCTATAATCACCATCTATCAAACCTAATAAATTTAACAAGGTTGACTTACCACTACCACTCTTGCCAACAATGGCTACCAAATCCCCCTGATCAATCCTGAGAGACAAGTTATCCAAAATCACTTTTCCCCCAATGGTTTTGGTAATATTTTCCAACTCAATCATAAGATGCCCCCTTTCAATAACTCTACTAGACTTTTTTTCTCCATCCTAGAAGCCAAGGCTAGCACAAATAGTATATCCAAACATGTAAAACCTGCAAACAGTAGAAGTGGCAGGAGCGCATGGGCAAAGAAAATCAAGACTAGAAGAGGGAGACTATAGCCCAGCAAGAGCAGAACGAGGAGAGGACGGTAGCGATCGACCAGTTTCCACCCCATAAACTTCTTGGTAATGATATCCCTGCGCTTCAACAAGAAAGTGGTAACGAGTAAAAAGTAGGAGACAATCATACTGAGAAGAGCAAATAAGGCAAAAAGAACGTTAAAATTACGAACAGAATCCCGATAGGTATCAACCATCCCCTCTTGAATTGCTTGAATCGATGAAAATTTTAAATAGCTACCATCAGATAAGTTATCGACTAACTCTGTAATCACTTTTTGATTTTGTTCTGTATTTTCAACTTTCATCGGATTGTTTAAACCTGTCGTTGACAAGTGAGTCTTTTCTTCCCACATCATGTCTTGATCATTTACCAGACTAATGATTGGATTGTGGAGATTTTCCTTTCGCTCATTATTATAAGGGAAGAAAGACCAATCTCCTTCATAGTAGGCAATTTCTACATCCATATCTTCTATTGTTTGCTTTTGCTGATCTTCATACCTCATAGAAAGATAGGCGATGGATTTTCCCAAGAACTGATTCTTGCCTTCTTGTCCTTTGGCACTGGCTGGCATCAAAATAACTTTTTTAGTGCCGATATCAGGTAGCTTAAAGCCCTTACTCTCTAAAAATTGACGGTTTGCATAGTAAACATCTACCTTATCAGGCAGTTGGTAGTTCTGCACTTGTTCAGCTTTGATGACTGGTTTGATAGGAAGACTCGCACTTCGCGCATAATTTACTTGTGTTTTTGCTAGCAAGTCTTGATAAAATTGGTAGAAATAATCTGTAGATTTCCCTGAACCTGCTAGCTCTTCTTGCCACAGGTTATCATTGAGTTTGAAGGTTTCTAAGGTCAGATAATTACCTTGGCTTACCCACTGTTGCTGATAAGCAAGTTCTTTGTTTTGCTGTTCTAGACTTCTCCCCACCCCAATCAGTAAGGCCGTCAGTAAAATAGTTGTTCCTATTTTCATCACATAATTGAAAATGAGACCAAGTTTGACAGATGAAAAACCTTTCAACATGGAACTGACTGTCATTTTCTGAATCATCAGGTAGGTCAGCCAACTGATGAACAAATACAACTGTAAAAGCAGGAATTGGGATAAGAGTAAACTTGGAAACAAAAGTTTTGGCCTGTAGCCCAGCACTAAAAATAGTCCCAAGTCAATGACAAGACTTCCACCCAAGAGAAGATAAAAATTAGTCTTTACAAAACCAGCTAAAATCGCCCTGCTTTGAAAACCAAGTAACTTTTGAACCCCCACTCGTTTCATCTCCATCATCGGCTGATAAACTGTCATTAAAATCACAAGCAAGATTGCCAAGATAAAGATAATGATAGATAGTAACAACTCTTGATTTAGCACTCCAACCTGACTTCGGTAAGTGGGTTCTAATAAAATCGTCTTATCTATCTGGAAAAAATCACTCCACTTTTGTAGAATGGTATCGCGATTTATCTCTTTGCTGGAGGTAATCATATAGCGTCCATTTACAGTATGGGATTTATCCTCAATATAAGATTGGAAGGTCTGGAGTCGAATGAGTTTCACCTTTAAAAAGGTGGGAATGGTTCCTAGATTATTGGGAAGGTTCTGGTTACTGTAGACTCCCTTCTCATTCTTTGAAAAATCAAGAGAAGTCAGACCGAACTCCTGATAGGGGAAGGTTTCCTTATCAAAAACACCAGCCTTGACGACCTCATCGCCATTATCTACTTTGATAATAGAGACCTTGTCTTGGCTTGCAACCTCTTCAAAAAACTGGAGAATCGTTTCTGTCGGTTTAGTGACATCTTTCAAGTACAAGTCAAATGAATAAGTTGTCTTGCCCATCTCCTGAATCCGCACTATTTCACGTGTAACATTTACATTCAGGACAAAAAACGTAGTACACAGCAAGAGCAGGAGCATACAAAGATGACTGATTTTTTTCATAGAGATACCTCCCGTGAAGAAACTCCCTCTCCAAAAGGGGAGGGAGAGTTTTAATTAAAATCCATAGAAATATTCCATTCCCGTTGGTGGGAATTTGATGATTGAAGCCCGAGCCCATACCTCAGCATCTGCACGATCTTTAGAGATTTTACTTCCATCTTTAACAGTTGCTGTATGAGATCGAGTAGAATGTAAATAATCAGAATATCCAAAAGTTCCTGTCCAACCTACTCCATAGTTCCATTGACCACCATCAACCCATACTGCTAAAGCATTTGTAGTAGCAAGTATACCACATACCATTAAAGATGCAACACCAATTTTAACTAATTTTCTCATGATTTATTTCTCCTATTATCGAGAGCTGTTCCGTAAAAACAGCTATAGTAATTTATCAACAAGTATCGTAGTCCATTGAACTCACCTTCCTTTCATTTTTACAACTAGCACATTATATCGGCCATTTCCATGGGAAAACCGTAGCAATGCTGAATAAAAAAGCAAGAACAACTAAAAAGCGAAAAACTTTTTTATTCATACTCTTTCCCTCCTATCTGTATTTTGTATCTATAGTATACCTCTTCTTTACTCTATTTTAAAATTAGTTAACTTTTTTCACACATTATTTTAGTTTTCTTTTTTACTATTCCTGTTACTATGATACAATATTTTTAATAGGATTTTATTATTTGTTAACTTTTTT
The DNA here is from genome assembly GCA_934216185.1 of uncultured Streptococcus sp. GTDB lineage: Bacteria > Bacillota > Bacilli > Lactobacillales > Streptococcaceae > Streptococcus. The sequence goes on from CAKQBM010000005.1 coordinate 5,829, forward strand.
CACGAAAAGGAGTAAATCATGCGTTATGATTTCGGGAAAATATATAAAGAAATACGCGAGTCAAAAGGATTGACCCAAGAAGAGGTCTGTGGAAATGTCATCTCAAGAACCAGCCTATCAAAGATTGAAAGCGGCAAGGCAACTCCCAAATATGAAAATATGGAATTTCTTCTCCGTCAAATCAATATGAGTTTTGAAGAGTTTGACTACATCTGCCATCTCTATCAACCGAGCCAACGAACAGAAATCATGCAAACTTATCTTAATATGAGTTCTATCATTGGCAGCAGTGCTCTAGTTGATTTTTTTGAAACATGCCAAAACTATCTCAAGACCCATCATGACCTCCCTATAGAAGAGATCAGGGATATGCTGGAAGTTGTCATTCATATCCGTCAACATGGTACAGAGCAACTATCAGACCAAGTGAAACAGACTATCCAAAAACTGTGGGAAAAAATTGAAAAACAAGATACATGGTATGAAAGTGACCTAAAAATCCTCAATACCATCCTTTTCAGCTTGCCCATTGAACACCTCCATCTCATCACTGGAAAAATCTTGCAACGCTTAGAAGTCTATAAAAACTATCAACATTTATATGACTTGCGAATGACAATTCTATTAAACCTTTCCACACTCTATCTATACAATCAAGATAAAAACATGTGTAAGCAAATCTGCTACACTTTACTGGAGGATGCCAAAAACAAGAAAAGCTACGATATGCTTGCTATCTGCTATGTCCGTATTGGGATTTGTACAGACGATTCTAAATTGATTCAAAAAGGGTTCTCCCTTCTGGAGCTGACCGAGGAAACTTCTATGCTGTCTCATCTCAAAAAAGAAGTAGAAACCTATTATCAACCGAAGGAAAGAAAGAAAAAAACTTAGCTTCTAAATAAAACCACACTGTGATTCCAGTCTTGAACACAATCAAGTTGAAAGAAACACTGTGTGGTTTTTGAATGTTTAGAGGTTAGTTTTTTGAGCAATTGTCTATCAGAATGTTCTTTTATCTGTCAATAATCCGAGAAAATCTTGTCGTTTCAAGTCTGAGAAATGTTTGGTAGAAAGACTTCCCTTTTGAAGTCCATCATCTCTAACCTGTAAATAATAGCTATGTTGGCTTGTTTTAATTGTCAAAAAATCGCCAAATACAAAAAATTTTTTCCAGTTGCGAATCTCAAATTCTTTCATCTCTGATTTTGGAATGCGGATAAGTCCTTGTTGCAAATCACGATGATGCTCACTTGTGAAAGTCATCCCATTCCCAAGATTTCTTATCAGTAGTTCATCTGGAGTTACCATCACCAGCGCTATTTTAGTTAAGAAAATTTCAACTGTTGGTGGTAAGATCGCTAGATTAAACCAAGGGTGTAAGTAACGATAAGCTAAGAAATAGTTAGGTTCCTCACCCAATCCTAGTTGTTTATATAAGGCCTTGACCTCACTATCTAACCTCGCTTCAAAAGACACATCTGAATGCTCTTCTTCCTTCTTCTGATTAAGATAACGCATCCAGACTAGGAATCCTATAAAGACTAGGACAAATATTCCTGATAAGATATATTTTAAATTGTAGTTCATCACTTAACCTCCTGATTTACTACTCCGCCTAAAACAGAAGCCTATTTATTTTGAAAATAGTTCCATCACAACTTTAAATAAGACGGGTGTCATTAAAATTAGGATAATTCCTATCACAAATATCATGACTACTCGAAAAAGCTCCTTATTTTTAAACATTTTTCCACCCCTTTTCTAGTTACATCATAATTCTCGAATAAATACAAAGTTAAGAATACCGTTTTTGGTAGCGTTTACACAACTCGTTTCACCTATATTATAAATCAACATATATAACCTGTCAAGTAATTTAAGTAATAATCTAAATATTTTTGAAAAGAAGAATTATAGTTATATTTCACACATAAAAAAGATAGCTTCTGCTATCCTTATACATTCTCTGACTACTTATCCATCAGATATTGTTCTACCTTGAGTGCCATAACTTCATTATTTTCAATTAGATAGAGCACCTTAGCTTTCATATAATAGTCCTTAGCAACAGAGATATCAAGATCTTCTGTTACATTTCCCAACAAACAATATAAATCTGCTAACCTAAAGCTACTATGATATTTGTTACAAAATTCAATTATCTCCAATAATAGGGCTCTGGACTTGTCCATCTCCTCCTGTTTCCAAAGGTGATAACAATAATTGTATTTTATTTTGATATACAACTCAATTTGTTCACGCACACTGGTATCGATTTTTGAAAGAGCTACAGAAACCTGACCATATAGTTGTTCAAATTTCTCCTTATCCTCATCATAGCCTAAGAAAATCAGCAGGGTATTCAAAATATACAAATAATCCACTTTATCAATACTAATCCTACTGAGGATGTCCTCTATTTTTGAAATAGCTAGGTTTAATTGATGTTCACATTGATAGGTTAGAATGGCATCTATCCAGTCCAGATAAATCTTTTCATCAAAAGATAAGGAAGTCTGTTGCTTTCTTTCTCCCTCAAAAGCATATTTCAAAGAGTTATAATCTTGATTTTCCAGCCTATATATAAACTTTTATTCTTATGTAAGGAATTTTTTAAAAAGGGGTAAGTAATAATCACTTTCGCAACCATACTCACTCAAGTTTAGAATGCCTATAATTAACGCACTATTTCAACTATTTCATATAAGATTTATTCTTATGGATAAAAGATTTTGTAAAATGGGTAGAATCAAAATAATGACATCAATTATCAAAGTAACAAATGGTTCATCAAAGAATTTAGATTGAGATTTCTAATTAATAAACAAATAGAGCCACGAACCTTATTCATCATTCGGGCGAGAAGTAACCCAGTTGCTCCGCAACATGAATAGCCTCCTGTCTATTAGATACTCCTAATTTTGAAAATATACTTGCAAGATGATTTGAAACAGTTCTCTTACTCACATAGACTTTTTCACAAATATCATCTATGGTCAGACCATTTCGGACTAGTTCTAACATCTCTATTTCCCGGGAAGTCAAGACATCTACCACTACTTCATCTGAAAAAATCTTTCCTCCCTGATAAATCCTTAGCAAGTTTTGAAGTAATTCCTCTGGGCCAATACTCTTATCCAAAAAGCCCCAGGCCCCCATTATCTTGGCACGATACTCATACATTCTTTTGCTGTATCCTGTCAAGATAACAATTTTAGCGGAGCAACCATTTTCAATAATCGTTTGAGCTAAAGACAACCCATCCTCCTGATACAAACTCGTCAAGTTTATGTCGATAAGCACAATATCATAATCATCATAAGAAAAGTCCAAGACAGAAGAAAAATCATCCATCAAATCCACCCTTTCAATGACCTCTGATAATTCCAAAATCAGTTTGATGCTCTGGCTAAACAATTTATGATCATCAACCAACAAAATTTTCATAACATAGCTCCTTATCAATCGGTAATACAATAACAACACGAAAAATACCATTCTCATCTAAAGTATCCATCTTACCACCTAAAACATTTAATTTATTTGCCATATTTTTCAGTCCGTATCCCAGAGAAGGTTCTTTAGTAGAGACAGATTTATTTTCAGAGACTAGAAAAATAGTATCCTGTTTCACCTCGATTTCCAAAGAAATCTCTCCTCCTTGTGAATATTTGACCGCATTGGTAATTAACTCTTCAACAAAACGGTAGACAAGTTTATCATAGGGAGTCATTAAAGAAAATTTAGGTGGAAAGTGTACCACCACTGAACTTTCTTTCTTATATCTTTTCTCTATTCTATCAATGAGTGCCTGATATTTTTTTACCAGAGGCTCATCTACCTCACTCATAGGCTGGTAATAATCCATTCGCTCTCTAATTCGTTGCACCAGTTCTTCGGTAACAAGATTTATTTGATTACCAAACATCTCATTATTACTGTAAGTATTGAAATTCTTAATAGCCATCACACTTTGTAAAATTTCATTGTGGAGAAATTCTGAAAATTGCTGCTCCACAACCTCGTTAGAAAGAAGATTGTTAACCATTCTATTCCGCTTCAAAAATAGAATCTCCAGATAATCTTTCGCATCTTTCATATTCGATACATGAAACAAGCGAATGCATTCTTCGGCAACGATTCCCATGATAAGCAAGACTAGATTTAGGATTAATACACTCACATTCAAATCTAATTGAAAGACAATAAACGAAAGCAGTAACAATCCTCCTACTACAAAAAATAAGCGTATAAAAGCCTTTAAATAGGATAATTTCAATTCAGCAATCTTCTTTTTAAAGGACGTAAATATTGTCTTGAAATGTAAAAAAGTTAGGATAGACAATACTTCAACATACCAAACTAAATTTAAAACACCCGCTCCTGTCGTATTAACATACGATACAATATATGAAATAGGTAAGACAACCGAAAGGATTATTACATTTCGCCTTTGGAAAGCTAGTACATTTCTCAACTCTTTTCGATACAAGAGTAATAAAATCAAAGGAACAAATGTAAGAAAAAAAGTAGTGAAAAGTGATAGGAATAAAAATAACGGAAAATAAATAAAGTAAGAAAAAACTGTAATAACAGTTAATGCTAATGAAACATCCACTAATTCTTTTCCAACCTGTTCTCCTAATAAAATAATTGAAAGAGAACTATAAACCAATAAAAATGAATTGATGGGATTCAGTATGTCAAAAAAATGCAACAAAGTGTTACTTGTTCCTTGTTGAAAGATGGCTTGCCAACTGACCAAAGCTAGCAAAAAGATAGTCCATAATTTTAATTCACTATGTCGAAAGGTAGTAAAGTTACAAACATAGCTGGACACAATCAACAAAATCACAAGTATTACGGAGAACTTTTGCATGAGACCACTTGCATAATAAATAGGAACTCTATAGTATATGTAGAACATCAAGATCAAGTGATTCAGCAAAGTTAATTGCCACAACCATAATGAATGATTAGAAATGATTTTTACAATTTTTTTCATCATAATCATCTCCCTCTATTTTATAAGTATAGTATAGCATAAAACTAGAATACTATTTAACAGTATCCTAGTTTTATGCTAATTTTTATCAAGAATATGCCAACTTACTTTATAAGTTATAACTAAGTAAACGAGAAAGAGAAGAGCTGCCACTCCAAGATAGGTCACATCAATTGTGATAGTTGTATTGGCAAAGTTTTCAAAGTAACCTAATAAGGAATTGCTTAGAGAAATAGCTAATGGAACAGCAAGTATCAAGGGAACAAGGAAGTAACTCATAATTTGCTGAATCAGTATTCTCTTATTTTGTTTTTTCTTATTTCCTAATAGATATAAGATACGATAATCATTAATGCTGTCTAGTGCACTAGTTGAGATTTGTAGAGATAAAATGCTAAGTGAAATAATAATAAACACAACACTAATAAATATCAATACTAGTACAATGACTCCCATAAATCCTATATAAAGCTCAGATAATCTCACCTTAGTTTGATAAGTGAAGTCATTTACTTCTGCACCATCCACTGTAAAGTAATGCTTATCAACCCACTCTTTCAAAAATGTTTCAATTTTTCTTTTATCAATATTTTCTTTATATTTAACCACATAAGTTGTAAAGTCTTCGTTCAATTCTTTAATAACTCTATCTGGTACAATAAGAGTTCCTGAATCATTTAATCCTACTGAAGAAACAAAATAAACAGTATCTAATGGTTGGGATGATGCCAATTTTAAAGAATAACCGCCAATCGATAAATCTTTTGTTTGTAGTAAAAATTCTTGGATTTGTTTAATGGTTCCTTTGTAATTGGCATTTACTAGATAGCCATCATCAGCTAAGTCAATATCTTTTTTGCCTTGTAGTTTTCTTAGATGATTATAAGCTGAAATCCCTAAAATACGGACTTTTGAATCAGGTAACCCTTTATCGTGCTCCCATAACTGACTAGTATCTATTATATCTTTATAAGTCAAATCACTCGTATAAGTTGAATAAACATATTCATCTTTTACGACATCAAAATCAAAACCGTCTGCTTGTAATCTATCTTTTACACTCTCGTTTCCATAATGAAACTCATTACCTCTATATAAATTGACTTGTAAATCATAAGGGGCATAACGATTCAAATCATGATTCATGGTTGTATATGAACTGCCACCAAACACTAGTAAACTAAGAGCCAAAGTCAAGGTCATAGATAGTACTGCTAGCGTTACAGAATTGCTGTCCGCTTGTTTGGAAAATTGGCGGATTTTAAATGAGTTTAATTTATTATAATAGAAGGAAGATACTTTCTTAACAACTCCAAGTAAGAAATTACTTAAGGTGTTGTAAAATAAAATGACAAAGATCACTAAAATAGATACTAATAAAACTCCCCAGTTTTTCAAAATGGATAAGTGATGATAATCAGAAAAATAAATACTACCAGAGATGATAACAATACTTGAAATAATGAAAATCAACAATTGTAGAATAGAATTTTCTTTAATAATTCGTGATTTTTCAATACCGTTTTCTTGAATTAAGCTAATAATTGTTTTCTTTCTAAATTTCAAAAAGTCCATTAAACCAACTATTAAACTAGTTACCACATAGGAATAACCCAACAGAGAGAGTGACTTAGGATCTAAAAAGAATAGATTTCCAAAATAATTTGCCATAAAAAACTCAGAAGCAATGTGAGCAAGTAAAATAAGTAAGACAAGGCCAAAAGCAAATCCTAGAACTAAAGCAAAGATGTTTACCAACATGGTTTCAAAGAAGAGTGTTCCGATAATTTGATATTTTTTCATTCCAAGTGTTGAATATAACCCGAGCTCTTTTTTCCGTCTCCCTAAAACAAAATTCGTTGAGTAAACGATGAGAAAGGCAATGGCGCCTAGTATCAAGTAAGATAACAACCCCATATACTGGGACATAACTGTCGTCAGCATTTCTTTCGCACCCGATAAACTCTGCATGACAGGATGACTTGGAAGAGCATTAAAGGCGTACAAAAGACTATAAATCAAAGCAAGACTTAAAAAATAAATCGTATAGGTTTGTAAGTTTCTAAACACATTGCGTAAAATTAACTTTGGGTACATAGCTCCCCTCCTATCTTGTTCGTCTGTAAATTTCTTCTAGGTATAAGTCGTTTGATAGTCCATTCCGCTCAATATCATCGGTAATCTGTCCATCACTGAGAAGAACCATTCGAGACGAATACTTAGCAGCAGCGGGATCGTGAGTAACAAGTAGAATAGTAATTCCAAACATTCGATTAATTTCTTGCAAGAGGGACATGAGATTTTCTGAGTTAGCAGAGTCAAGAGCTCCTGTCGGTTCATCTGCAATCAAGAGTTTGGAATCATCAATTAACGCTCTAGCTGTTGCGACACGTTGACGTTGTCCACCTGATAATTGATTTGGAAATTTGTTTTTTAAATTTTGAATAGCTAATTTACCCAAAATATCATTAATTTTCTTTTGATATTTTCTAATGGATTTTCCTTGAATTTGAAGTGGTAAAATTACGTTTTCATAAACTGTTAAGGTCTCTACCAGATTATAAGCTTGAAAAATATAAGAGATATTCTTAGCGCGATAATCAGCTAATTGGCTTTCTTTTGCTTGAATCATATCAAAATCTTCAAAAACAATACTGCCCGAATCAGGTTTATCAATAGTGGATATACAATTCAATAGAGTCGTCTTTCCACTACCACTCGCCCCCATAATGGCTAAAAATTCACCCTTATTTACTGAAAGGTAAATATCAGATAAGGCATGGACTAAACTTTCGCCTTCTCCAAATGTCTTATTTAATCCTGTTACTACTAGTTGTGACATAATCGTTTCCTCCATTTCTTTATACAATTATTATAGCTTGTAGAAAGATGTTTTTCATGAGTATTTTGTGCAGAATTGAGTTCTGATTGACGTTTCTTGTCTTTTTTTCTAAGGCATAATAAAAACCAATACTCCTAAAGAGCATTGGTTGGAAATAATAGTGATAAAACCAATCGATACACTATTTTTTATCATTACGTTTTTTCATAAAGTAGACAATACCAATGACGACTACTCCTAATACAAGTACAGGAGCATAAAATTCAAGCGTTCCAATAATTCCTTCCATTCTATCCTCTTTTAACCACAACTTACATGTGGTGTAGTACATTCATAAGAATATGTAAATGCCCATCCACACCGACCTTGAAAGGTCAAACGAATAGCAGTTTGCCAACCTGCGGCAGATTTTCCACTAAGTTCTTGATGACTAATTTCGTAGTCCAAAGTATCAATACCGTGATTTTCTTTTTTCATTACATTACCTCTTTTAAGATATCATTTTTATTATATATTGTCAATAATAAATAAAGGAAAATCTATGTTTAGTTTCTAACAGTGAACATTATTACTAGTACACTCATAAGAACATGTGAAGCATAGACCACATCTCCCAGCTAATGTTAATTTAAAAGCAGTATACCATCCACCCGAACCCGATTTTCCAGCAAGCTCTTGGTTACTAACTTCAAATTCAAGTGTATCAATTTCATTTTTGAATTCATTACATTTCATAATTTCACCTCATAATTTTCCCTTTGTACTATCAACAATAATCAGCTAATCATTTACATAAGCAACTACCAAACGAAAAAAAAGTTAGCCACATTTAACGTGATTAGATGTACATTCATACGAACCTGTGAACCATTTTCCACACCGACCAGCTAGTGTTAACTGGACAGCAGTTAACCAACCAGAACCTGATTTCCCAGCAAGCTCTTGATTTCGAACCTCAAAGTCAAGGCTATCAATTTCATGTTTATTGCCACTTTTTTTCAAAATATTCAACTCCTTTTTCAAACATTCAATTAAATCCTATTTTCCACATGGAAAACCTTTGGGCCACGTAAACAAATTACATTATTAAATTACATTTGTCATATAGAGCTAGTATTTCTTTGTATTGAAAATAGAAATTTAATTAGTGCCAGTGTAAAAACTTGCCCAATATAATGTACGAATTTTTCTATTAAGATAATTATGATCTATATTTTTAATATGTTAACCATCCAACGCGATTTAACATCGCATTTGAATTCCAATTTATAAGTAAGTAAAGATTAGTACGGATATTATTGAGCAAGCATAACACTAAAGTTTATCCACATTTGACATTATTACTTGTGCATTCAAACGAACCAGTAAACCAGTTCCCACAACGTCCTGCTAATGTCAACTGAATTGCTGTAAACCAACCAGAACCTGATTTTCCAGCAAGTTCTTGATTGGCAACTTCAAAGTCTAGAGAATCAATCACTGGACGTTCAGCATCCTTTGCCATAGGCTTATTCCTCCTTTTTTCTTTAGATGATCATCTTTACAATAATTAGTATACAACTTACTCGTAACTACGTAATGAGTAAATCGTGCAAAAGTTGTAAGTTTCTCAAATTAACTATATTTTTAAAATTTTAAAAAACTAAAAACTCCTGAAATTCACTTTCAGATATTGTATAGCCTTCAATTAATAGGGAAAGCAAGAAAGATAGGGAGAAAAACTTCTCCCCCCCTCTTGGAATCAGAAATATTTTACAGTTTTAACTGTATCGATTACTTCAATAACAAATGAATGAAAGCAAAATAAAAACACATAGTCTAATGCAATACATAACTAAATCCTTTATTTCAGTAATTAACTAACTTTTTGAGATCCCATACAAAATGGAATTCTTTTATAAAATTAAAGTATAATTTCCGAAAGTTATAATAATATAAATCAACTATTATAAAATTAATAATAAAAACCAGCTAAAGTTGTCTAAATATGAACTATAGCTGATTTCTCTATTTTTCTACTCAATAATAACTTTTTATCAATAAAAGCTATGAATTATCTAATTGATATAATTTCCGATAAAGCCCTCTTTCCCCTTGCAGCAATTCTTGATGGTTCCCCTGCTCTATAATTTTTCCTTTTTCCATCACAAAAATTTTATCTGAATCAATAATTGTAGATAGCCGATGTGCAATTACCACAATCGTAATGTTCTGTTCTTTAAATTTTTGCATAATTTCTTTCTCATTAACATTGTCTAAATAACTTGTCGCCTCATCCAATAATATTATTTTAGGTTTTTTTATAAGTGCTCGAGCTAAGATTATTCTCTGCCTTTGACCTCCAGATAAATTCATCCCCATCTCTGATACTAACGTATTGTACCCCATAGGCATCTCCATAATATCATCATGAATATTCACCAACTTACACACTTCTTCCATTTTTTCTTGTGATACAGACGAACTTCCAGCGATATTTTCAAATATCGTTTTATTAAATAGTGTCATATCTTGTGGAACAATACCAATTTGTTGTCTTAAATACTGTTTATCTAGACTATAATATTCAAAGTTATCAAAGAAAATTTTTCCAGTAGTTGCAGGAAATAAGCCTATCAACAATTTTGAAAGTGTGCTTTTCCCAGAACCTGATGTACCTACGATTGCTATTTTTTCTCCTTTATGAACTTCAATATTAATATTCGATAAAACTCTTTTACTGTCTTTAGTATATGAAAATGATACATCTTTTAGTGAAATAGATCCATTCAAATCATGTCTAATATTGCCATTTACTTCGTGTTCCTCCTCTACAATTTCTACAACACGAGATAAAAACGTCTTACTATTATAAAAAGCTACAATAGTATCAAAGATACTATTCACTTTACTAAATAATACAGTTGATAAAGAATATATCACAAACATACCCCCTAATGGATTTTCTAATTGAGGGTGTGGCAATAATGTAACTAATAATAAAATAAATGGTGATATAAAAGTAATTATTGTAAATAATGAATTTATCAATCCGGAAAACATCTCACTATATTTATACCTATGTAAACATTTATCGAAATATTCTTTCCACTGCTTATATGTTTGTTCTTCAAAACCTTCCATTTTTATTCCCATCATAGAATAAATCATCTCAATTTGTTTATTCTGAAGATTGTTTTGGGAAATCACAAATGATTTATTCTTTTGTTCGATGTTCTGTCTAGTAACTAGCAACAATAATAAATTTATTAACAGTAGTAATAATGCTAAGCCTGCAATAGAAAAATTTATATATGAGAAATAAATTAGGATAAAAACTCCCAATCCAACATCCAACACACCTAGAACTACTTGATTAGTGAATAACTGTCTAATTCTTGTCAAACCATTTATAGAATAAATTAATTCGCCACTGCTTCTCGTAGAAAAGAATTTATAGGGTAGCCTAAATAAACTTCTGATCACATTAATATTCAACCTTTTATCTATATCATTTGTCAAATTAATAGAAAGATAGCGTTGTCCAAACATAATTGCAAAATATAGAAATGTAAATATAACGAAATTAATGACAATATTCGATTGGTTTATACTAACTCCTGTAGAAACTTGGTTGAAAACTTGTTGCAACCAAATTGGTAAAACAAAACTAACTGTATAACTTGCTAATGTCACTAACAATAGTGGTATAAAATAATTCCAAGACTGCCATAATTGTCTATAAACTATACTATAATTCTCCCTAGATTTTTGTTTTGTTACTTTATCACTACTCATAACACTAATAAGATATTCCGAGAATCCTTCGGAGAATTCACTGAAACTATACTTTAATTTCCCAAGTTCTGGGTCAGCTACCCATACAAACTTAGATGTCACTCTCTCTATTACAATAAAATGTTTACTTTCCCATAATGCAATAGCTGGAGTTTTTATCTTTTTGAAAGTATCCATTCTATCTTTTGGGAAACGAAATGATTTAATAACAAATCCCATCCCCTCTAAAAGTTCAATTAAATTCTGAAAACTTGTACCATCTCTACCTGTTTCTTTAATACTTCTTAAATCTTTTACAGAGATTTCATGATTATAATAGCTTGATACCATCGCAACACAACATAAACCACACTCCGTTTTTTGATGTTGTTCAATAAAAGGAACTTTATTTTTCATACTCATCTCCTATTAATATAAAATAATAAGAATTCTAAAATATCAATTTTTAATTCAATTATTTAAAATTTTATTGGCATGACAGAGTCGAAGAAATAACTATGAGTTAGTTCTTCGACTTTCGAATCCTAAAACTTATAAAACTGTTAGTCACTCAGTTACATACGCCGTATAACTTCTGTATTGACGATAAGATATTTTTGGAGAATTATACAACAGTCAGAAGATCATATCAAACTATTCGAAAATACTCACTCATCGTGAGAGGTTTTACGTCCCTCTACCTCAATTTTAGTTTAGAAGTAGTACATTGTTCAACATTGCTCTTCCAGTCTCATAATTAGCCATCAATATTCCCAGTTCTCCTGTAAGAATTCCCCAATCATCACAATCATAAGTTAATTTATCCAGCAGATATAATTCACTCTCGGACAATATTTTTTTATTTATTTCAGAATTATCTCCCATAATAGAAGAAATAATTGTCAAATTGCCTACATTTCCATGACAGATAGAATTTTCTATATTTAATCTTTGATTCAATATTTCAGTTGCATAATATCGGACTTCTTCTTCTAAATATTGATCTGGAAATTCATTTACCATGAGATAGTGTTTAGCCTGTACGATTCCTACAATTCCATTACACCAAGAATAGTACTTAGCATTTTTTCTTAAAGGTACAATCTTATCCGTTTTTAACTGCAAACGCTCTTTATTCAAATAATCTTGTATGCAAAATATTATGTTATTCTTCTCTATCGATTCTTCATTACACAATTTAGAATATTTGAAAAGTTGTGTAATAACTCCATAGTTTCCATGTGCATATCCTGGATCATTTTCCATCCAATATCCTTGTTTCTTATAGACTTCAATTAATTTCTCTGCAATTTCTTCAGACATTACATGTGCTAATTGTACAACTTTAGAACTATGCCCCATAACTTCTTCGATTTTTACAAGTACAGCCAGAATCCCTGCAAGACCACCTATAATATCTAGATTGTCAAATTGTCTAACATCATTATACGTGGATAGCAAGATGTTATATATAAACTCTTCTGAATTGTCAACTGTCTTTATTCCTTTCTGTCTTAGCACACATGTAACATACAAATAGCCGTAAATACCAGTAAAAGCTCCTAATTTAGAAAGAGGGAAATTCCCTTGACAACTTTCAATGTAATTATTAGTATAGTCTATAACACCTCGTAAAATTGATTCTAGTCTGTCATCCTGTATACTACTAATTCCTAAAATCATACCTGATGTACCACCATATAAATTATAATCCATTGGTGAAATTTCATAATTTTTGTTCATGGCCAACATATTTAACCAACTGATTTCATCATTGAATTCTAGTTTCGCAGATAAAATACGTTCAATAATATTTGAACTTAATTTTTTTAATAGCTTTCTTCCTTTAAGTTTCTTATTTTTTATAAATAATTCGCTTCCCATAAAAGCCATATTTATAATTCTTTGTTGACGAAGCAAATTTTCTTCTGATAGACTACATATTCTCTTTGATACATTTTTAATGATGCTATCTCCCTCCAAAGAATATATTCGAGAATGAAGTCCATTATAAATCTCATTACTAGATGAACTAGTGTAAAAAATTGGTACATCTCCTTTTCTAAGTTGATTAATTTCATCTTTAATCATACTTTTATCAAACTCATTGTCAACATTACCATATTCTAACATTCTAAGCATGTACATTTCAAAATCATATTTATTTCTTAATAAATCTGGATGATGGCTTGTTTCTAAAAACTGAACATATATGTTTGTATTTCTATAAATATATCTTGTCTCACAATTTTCAAAGTATTTCATAATCATTTTTTGAACTTTGTTCCTATTTTTTAAAATGATCCTGTAAATTAATTCAAATCCATACAAAACATTTTCTCTATATTCTTTACACGATACAGTCTTCCCCATATATCTTACAGTACTTGGGAAATCTTCTATCTCCTTAAATACCTTCTCAATTCTAATTTCATCTGTACCAATATTAGTTAATTGATGTGTTTGGTAAGGAGATTCCCTTTTTTCTCCTGAATTTAATGCTCCAACTTCCATTCCTTTATCATTATTTACAGAATAGAGAGTCATAGGTAAGATACCCACGCTATAAACAGAGTCAGCTACTACATCATACATTCTCTGGATACTAGAATCTATACTTTCCTTCTCACTAAAATGTAAAATAGTTTCATTATCAATTAAGTACGGATATGATTCACACGATAAAATATTCTCGCCATGATAGTCTTTTGCACCAAATATATGCAAAAAAGCCAAAAGCATTCCTATGTTTTCGTAGTACATTTCTACATCATGACGTGAGTTACATTCTTTTACTTCTACAAATTCGACAAAACTATAACTACTTTTACTAAGTGTTCGAGGAAGAAATAAAACATTTGGTAGACTGAATTGTGATGCAAATTCTTTAGAAAATAAATCCAAGTTGACATCTACAGACATATTTCTTGGTTTATAAATTATCTTCCTCTTATTATTCAGTTCTAAAATACAAACACTCTTACCGTTAGAATGAGTATCTCCTGCATTAAATTTTATATTAGATAATTTTAAATTTTCAAATCCAAAATATTTTTCTATATCTGATAAATTCATTTCAAAATTTGTAATTATTTCTTTCACATAATCAGATATATTTAAAAGTTTCCTATCTAATAATTCATACAATACTGGATATTTCTGATAAAACTCCAATATATAATCTCTGCTTTTTAATAAAGTGTCTATAAAAAAGTTGTAACGTTTTTCAGAATCATCTCCTATTAAACGTGATGAACGTCTTAAATCATTAATTTCTAATACAACCGTACGATAACTAATATTCATACACATTTCAAAAAACATTGACTCTATTTCAATCAAAAACTTTTCTTTATTCTCAACAGAAACTATGCTATTTAAGTACATAGATAATCTATTTATATACTTGTAACAAAGTGGCTTATATAAAGATAACCAATGAATTCTAATTTTTAAATTTTCACTAGTTTCGTATGATTTCCAAGAATTATCACTCAGTTGTTGAGCAATGTATTCTCTCCCTAGTTGTTCATACTGTTTATGTTTCCTCTCCCACTCTTGGAGATTATTTTCTGTATTAGAAGTCAAAAACCGATCTAACTGTTCCTCATCACTAATATTATCACTAAATAATTTCAGCCATTTTTTAGATATATTAGACATAATAAATTCCTCCTTACTTCCATGATGTTAACAAATTTTAGAATATTTTAAATGAGTAATATGTGCACTTTTTAAATATCTCTGCTCTTTTGATATACAAATTTTTCTTTATTTAATTGATCTATAAACTTATCCATCTTAAATATCATTTTTTCATAACTATCGTTCTCTAATTCTATCCGAATATCTAACTCCTATAGCTCCTTCTCAACAACATCAATGCCAATTTCCTCAGTTATATTCATTTTTGAAAGATTCAACTTCATTTTTTGCTTGTTTTCAATTGAAGACATCAAATATTTTGCTACTTGATTTAATATTGATATTCTTTCTTGCAAAACATTAATTCTCAATTCAGACGCTGACAATTTATAAACTAGATTATCCTTAATTGTAATATAAGATTACTTCTCCGTATCCAGTTCAAGTAAAGTATACATTTCCTCAATCTTTTCCTTGATCATCTCCACAGTTGTTTTTCTGCGGAATGGAATAGTTTGATTTTCAAAGCTGAATTGGCAAATCAACATTCTACCTTTCATATAGCGATTTTTCTCAGCATCATCTTTGTGATAGACATAGTAGGAGCTAGTTTCCCTGATGAATACCAAACTTGACCTTGATGTAAATGCCATCATCCACTACTTTTTCGATTTGATTGTACAAAGAATTGCTTTCATTGAAAATAATCAAATAGAAATTTCTGTAGGCAATTTTACAGAATTTGAAAATCAAAGAGCAAACTAGGAAACTAGCCGCAGGTTGCTCAAAGCACCGCTTTGAGGTTGCAGATAAAGCTGACGCATTTTGAAGGGATTTTCGAAGAGCATAGGTAGTTTGCACCGGAATTATAAACATTACCAGAGGCTATCAAAAACTCAATTTCAGGAGAACATGAAGTAAATCTTTCCACAATAAAACGCATCATATCAAGATTTTTGAACACTTGATATGATGCGTTTTTCTGATCTTAAAGGCTTTTTGCCCAGTCTCTTTACATCTTATTCTATTTGTTATTTCTTAATACCAGCCGTTGTTAAGCCAGAAGTTTTTAGCAGCAGTCCATGAACCGTAACGTCCTGCAACGTAGGCATCTGCTACACGTTCTTGGTTTTCAGCTGAGTAGTCACCGTTCAAGTATGAATCTGTCAATTGGTAACGTCCGATGTAACGTCCGTTTGTAGCTGTGTAACTACCGCCTGATTCTTTTTGAGCGATCCATTCTTTAGCTTCTGCGTCAGATCCGCTTACAGTTGAATCAACCGTTTCTTCTGCTACTGGCGCGCTTGCTTCTGGAGTTTCTGCCTCTACCTCTGTAGTTTCTGCCACTGTAGCTGAAACAGCTTCATCTTGGGCAGCTGGTGCCGCATAAGTAGCTGGCGCTGGTGTCGCAACAGGCGCTGCTGGACCGTCGATAACCAACTCTTGACCAACATAAATCATATGGATGTTGTCAATGTGGTTGTTTTCTGCTAATTTCTCAACAGTTGTGTTGTGAGTTTCAGCGATTTCTGAAAGTGTATCCCCTTCTTTAACAGTGTAAGTTGATGATTCTTGAGCAGATACAAATGATGGAGCAAATACTGCAAACAAGGCAGCTACTCCTGCAAGAGTTGTTTTAATCTTTTTAGTTGTTGATTTCATATTTGAAAATTCTCCTTCTTTCTATAGTTCTATGATACCTTTTAAATATTACCGTTTCTTGACACTTTTATGTAGAAATATTACAAAATTATTTTTTATTTCCCTAAATAATGTGTTTTTTGTCATAAAAGATACTATTTTTATGCTATTTAAGGTATTAGAAAGGTTTTCATCCACAATTAAAGTCAAGACCCTCATTCTTTGATATAATAGAGATAAGAATTTTTATAAGGGGAAACTGATGAAATCACTTCGTTTTCAATCTGTCTTTGATATCATCGGACCAGTTATGATTGGCCCATCTAGTAGTCATACCGCTGGTGCTGTTCGTATTGGGAAGATTGTCTCTTCCATTTTTGACGATACTCCGACAGAAGTCGAATTCCAACTTTTTAACTCATTTGCCAAGACCTATCGTGGTCACGGAACAGACCTAGCCCTTGTTGCAGGAATTTTGGGCATGGATACAGATGATCCTGAAATCCCAAACAGTCTGGAGATCGCCCACAAACGTGGCATCAAGATTGTCTGGACCATTCAGAAAGACAGCAATGCCCCTCACCCAAACACCACTAAAATTACCGTCAAAAATGCCCACAAGACCATCAGCGTAACTGGTATTTCTATCGGTGGAGGAAATATTCAGGTAACCGAACTCAATGGCTTTGCCGTCTCTCTCAATATGAATACACCGACTATCATCATTGTTCATCAAGATATTCCAGGTATGATTGCCCTCGTAACAGAGGCCCTTTCCCGCTATGGTATCAATATTGCCCAGATGAATGTTACTCGTGAAAAAGCTGGTGAAAAAGCTATTATGATTATCGAAGTCGACAGTCGCAACTGTGATGAGGCCATCGAAGAAATTCGAAAAATCCCTCATCTCCACAATATCAATTTCTTTAAATAGGAGGAAGCATGTTTTATTCTATCAAAGAATTGGTCGAGCAAGCAGATCTGGACTTTCAAGGAAATGTTGCAGAACTCATGATTACAACAGAGTTTGAATTGACCGGTCGCGAACGTGAAGAAGTCCTCCTTCTCATGGAGCGAAACCTGGAAGTCATGAAAGCCTCTGTCCAACTTGGCCTCAATGAAAATAAATCTCGTAGTGGCCTGACAGGTGGAGATGCTGCCAAATTGGACCACTACATCAAAAACGGAAAAACCCTGTCGGATTACACGATTCTCTCGGCTGCCCGAAATGCCATAGCAGTCAATGAACACAATGCCAAAATGGGCTTGGTCTGCGCCACTCCAACCGCAGGAAGTGCTGGCTGTTTACCCTCAGTTCTCACTGCTGCTATTGAAAAATTAGACCTCAGCCACGAGCAACAGCTGGATTTCCTCTTTGCTGCAGGTGCCTTTGGACTAGTCATCGCAAACAATTCCTCTATTTCAGGTGCTGAAGGTGGCTGTCAGGCCGAGGTCGGCTCTGCCTCTGCTATGAGTGCCGCTGCCTTGACTCTTGCTGCGGGCGGAACACCTTATCAGGCCAGTCAGGCCATTGCCTTTGTCATTAAAAATATGCTGGGCCTCATTTGTGACCCTGTTGCCGGCTTGGTTGAAGTTCCCTGTGTCAAACGCAATGCCATGGGAGCTAGCTTTGCCTTCATCGCAGCAGACATGGCCTTGGCAGGTATCGAATCTAAAATCCCTGTGGATGAGGTTATCGATGCCATGTACCAAGTAGGAGCAAGCATGCCAACTGCCTTTCGTGAAACAGCTGAAGGTGGACTCGCTGCTACCCCAACTGGTCGTCGCCTCCAAAAAGAAATTTTCGGAGAATAAGCTTATCAAATAGGAGAAACCATGACCTCTATCTCAGCTATCTTTTTCGACCTAGATGGAACCCTTGTTGATAGTTCTATCGGGATTCACAATGCCTTTACCCATACCTTTAAGGAGCTCGGGGTGCCTAGCCCTGATGCCAAAACGATTCGTGGTTTTATGGGACCGCCTCTCGAAAGTAGTTTTGCGACCTGCCTTCCCAAAAAACAAATCTCTGAGGCTGTGCAGATATACCGTTCTTACTATAAGGAAAAAGGCATCTATGAAGCTCAGCTCTTCCCTCAGATTGTAGAATTGCTTGAGGAATTATCAAGCAATTATCCTCTCTACATCACCACTACAAAGAATACACCAACTGCTCAGGATATGACTAAAAATTTGGGAATCCATCATTTCTTTGAGGACATTTATGGTTCCAGCCCTGAAACACCCCATAAGGCCGATGTCATTCGCCAAGCCTTGCAGACACATCAACTAGCACCTCAACAAGCCATCATTATCGGAGATACCAAGTTTGATATGCTGGGAGCTCAAGAAACAGGCATTCAGAAATTGGCTGTCACTTGGGGATTTGGAGAGCAAGCAGATTTACTAAACTATCAACCTGATTATATCGCCCACAAGCCCTTAGAAGTTTTGGCGTATTTTCAATAACATAACGGAGACTGGGCAAAAACTCAATTTCATACTCTTCGAAAATCTCTTCAAACCACGTCAGTTTCTATCTGCAACCTCAACGCTGTGCTTTGAACAACTTACGGCTAGCTTCCTAGCTTGCTCTTTGATTTTCATTGAGTATCAGAATAAAATGAAGCAAGTTTACACATAAAAAACGCATATTATCAAGGTTTCAAGTCCTGATAATATGCGTTTTCTTTTTTATTCAACGTGGGTTGTTTGATTGGCAAAGGCGATAATGGCTTGCTTCAACTCATCTCCACTGAGAGTGCGGAACTCTTCAATCTTTTGATCGATGGCTTCTAGAGGCATGACATTAACCTTACCAACGAAAATCTTATCCATAACTTGATTATCAACCAGTTCGGTTGACACCAAGAGTTCTTCGTAGAGTTTTTCACCTGGGCGAATTCCAACTTCAACGATTGGAATTTCACTTTCGGTGTGTCCACTTAGAAGGACCATTTTCTTAGCCAAGTCATAAATCTTGACTGGTTTGCCCATATCAAGGATAAAGACTTCCCCATCCTTGGCATAAGCACCAGCGTGGATAACTAGACGGCTAGCTTCTGGAATGGTCATGAAGTAACGGGTCATGCGGAAGTCTGTTACCGTTACAGGCCCACCTTCAGCAATCTGACGTTCAAAGACTGGAATGACACTACCACGACTACCAAGAACATTCCCAAAACGAACCGCACAGTAGGTCGATTGGCTACGTTGGTTAAAGCCAGTGACAATCAACTCAGCCACGCGCTTGGTTGCTCCCATAACATTGGGTGGATTAACCGCCTTATCTGTCGAAATCATAACCATCTTAGGTACTTTGGCTTCATCAACAGCCCTAGCAACATTGTAGGTTCCACGGATATTGTTTTTGAAGGCTTCTTTTGGATTGCGCTCCATCATCGGAACGTGCTTGTGGGCAGCCGCATGATAAACAATAGCTGGCTTATACTGCTCGAAGACTTGCAACAAACGGTCATAGTCTTGAATATCTGCAATCACTGGTACATAATCAATCCCTTGGAATTTGCGAATCAATTCATGATAAACAAGGTAGATTGAATTTTCCCCATGACCGAGCAAGACGATACGTTCAGGATTGAAGCGGCTAACTTGGCGACAGATTTCAGAACCGATTGAACCACCAGCCCCTGTAACCAAGATTGTTTTTCCAGTTAGTTCTGTACCCAGACGCGATTCGTCAAGACGAATTTCCTGACGACCCAAAAGGTCCGTAATATCAATTTTTTGGAACCCAGTACCTGCTTGGTGAAGTCCCTGAACAACGGTTTCAACCTTAGGCATCTTGTAACATTTGACACCCAGCTTATTACACATCTGCAAGATACGTTCATATTCTGACGGGTCAAGCGACGGAATCGCAACGATAACACGCTCAATTTGATGGCGTTTGGCTAATTCAGGCAGATTATCATAAGAGCCCAAAACAGGAATACCACCAAGTTTTTGACCCTTTTTCTTAGCATCCTTATCCAAAATACCGACCAGTTCTAATTCACTGGTTGGGTGTTGGTAGCTGTTCATAAAGAGGGCTCCGCCATCACCAGCACCAATTAAGAAGGTTCGACGGTGTTCTCCATCGCCACTTCCTTTTTTGCGTCTAGAGTAGATTAACTGCCAAGTAATCCGTGGCAATAAAATCAAGAAGGTACTCAACAAGATAAAGAGAATGATAAAACGGATGGAGAAGAGTGGCAAGAAGGCATAGCAGATTCCATAAGACAAAACACTGCTCGCAGTCACGCCAAAAAAGATTTTCATAAAGTCCGTAATCTTGCTGTAACGGCTGATACTAGCGTTCAACCCCCAAAATCCAATCATCAATTGATAGAGCAGGAAGGCCAAACTCGTATAGATAATGTAGTCAACAGG